>CALFSY010000144.1 GCA_937916365.1 uncultured Jannaschia sp.
GACGCTCGTTCAACGCCGCGGCCAACCGCCCGGAATATCTAACATAATTATTAGGGTTGCTATAGGGCACGGCAGGCACCTCAACCACCTGCGCCCCAGTAAGGCGCAGCGTATCTTTTTTTTCCTGACTTTGAGTATCGGGAATAACGATTACCGAACGAAATCCCATCGACGCCCCCACCAGCGCCAAACCAATACCTGTGTTTCCGGCTGTGCCCTCAACAATGGTGCCGCCTGGTTTCAAATCGCCACGCGCAACTGCATCACGGATGATGTAAAGCGCCGCACGATCCTTAACCGATTGACCGGGATTTAGGAATTCGGCCTTTCCCAAAATTTCGCATCCGGTTTGATCGCTGATGTTATTTAATCGGATCAACGGCGTGTTCCCGATGGCCGCGGCCAGGTCCTTGTGAATGGTCATTGGGCCTCCGAATTCACTCGAGGGATGGTGGTTTATAAAAAGGGATACGCCCGATGCAACGCGAACTCAACCCGCCCGCATCACCGAGATTTGGGTGACATCGCAATATCCAGACCGGAATGCCGCCGCGCATGAGGTAAGGTAAAAATTCCACATTCTGCGAAATCGATCATCAAAATCTAAGGTCGCAATATCGGTCCATTGTGCATTGAAACGTTCGTGCCAACGGCGCAATGTTTGGCTGTAACTTTCGCCAAATGTGATCGTTTCTTTCACAGAAAGCCCCGCCTTCGCCACCTCTGCACGCAATACACTGGGTGCGGGCAACATACCGCCTGGGAAAATATATTTTTGTATAAAATCAACACTTTTGCGATACATAGCCCAACGTGTATCTTGCACCGTGATGATTTGCAAAGCGGCGGTTTTACCCGGTTTCAAGCACGTCCGCAGCGTGCGAAAATAAAGAGGCCAGTATTTTTCGCCCACGGCCTCAAACATTTCGATTGAGGCAATCCCATCATAACGCCCCCGTTCATCGCGATAATCTTGCAGTTTGACTGTGACACGATCCTCTAATCCTAGCGCGCGCATACGTGCGGTGGTGTGGGCATGTTGCGCCTTTGAAATCGTCAACGCGGTGACCTTTAGACCACGCTCTTTTGCAGCATATTCAGCAAAACCACCCCACCCGCATCCAATTTCCAATACGTGGTCCCCGCGCTGAACGTTCATGTGATCCAACAAAGAGGCGTATTTTGCCGTTTGGGCCGCCTCTAACGATTCTTGACCTGTTTGAAATAATGCGGCGGAATACGTCATTGTATCATCAAGCCACAGCGCATAAAAATCGTTGCCAAGATCATAATGACTGGCGATATTTTTTTTTGCTTGGTGTTTCGTATTCCGCCGCAACCAAAACCGCAGACGCTCGAACGCGCGCACAATGGACAGCCCTAAAAATCCTTCATACAAATTGTCATTTTCAGCATGGATCAGATCCATAACAGCTTGCAAATCGGGGGTTGACCACCAACCATCCAAATACGCCTCGGCAAAGCCTAGGTCACCGTCGCGCAGTAAGCGCCCAAAAAGATCGTTGTTTTGCACACAAAGCGTGGCAACTGGGCCAGGGTATTCTCCTGCGGCGCGAAATGTCCGTCCATCGGGCAATCTAATGTCAAGCTGTCCGTGCCGCAGGCGGCGGGCTGTATCAAACGCCGCAGAAAAATAAGGCGGCAACCCAGGTTCGCCTTTCAAAGTGGTTTTAAGTGTCATGCGTTTCCCGTTTTATGGCATCGTGATGTTTCTTTTTGAATAAGTGCAAGGCATACTAAAGAATTAACATATTAGAAATCTCTTTCTTCATAGGCCTTTAACGCGCGATTGCGGCCCTCAGTCGCACTGACAATCGGGGTATGGGGATAGGGCCCATGCGCGTTTATGGACCAATTTCTGGGAATCGCCGCAAAATAACTTAACGCCGTGTCTGATGGATCGGGGTAAGATTCGGCCAAAAAACGGCGTCGATAAATGTGATCGGGATCAAATTTTTCTGCCTGAAGATCGGGATTGAAAACCCGAAAATAAGGGGCCGCATCGGGCCCTGATCCCGCCGTCCATTGCCATCCCAGCGCGTTGGCGGCCGGGTCCCAATCCACCAAGCAGTCTGCGAACCAGTTAAGACCAATTTTCCAATGCGTCATCAAATGTTTGGTTAGATAAGACGCCACCAACATACGCGCCCGATTGTGCATGTGCCCGGTTACATACATTTCGCGCATGGCCGCATCAATGATGGGCATACCGGTCATCCCACGTTTCCAGGCCTGAACCTCGGCGCGATCTGCATCGGTGTTCCAAGGGAACGCATCCCATTCTTGGCGCCAATTTTTATGCACAATGTGTGGGGTGTGATACATTAAATGATAGGCAAATTCGCGCCACAGAAGTTCTTGCACAAATTTTTCTGCGCCTTTGTCCCCCGATTGTATCTTATCTGCGACGGCCCAATAACATATGCGGGGGCTAATTTCACCATAGGTCAAAGATTCGCTTAAGCCTGAGGTTGCATTAAGGTCCAATCTATCGCGGTCTGCGTGATAGCGATGCATGTGGTGGGCAACAAATTGGTCTAGCCGTGCCTTAGCGGCGGTTTCGCCCACGCGCACATGATCGCACACAACCGTGGCGCCCCGATTCATTGCCCGCGCCAGGTGCCAATCCCCCAACGCTTCGCTATATGGCCATGTATCTGGTGAAGACAGGCGCGCGGGCGCGCGGGCGGGGACATCAACTGTGCGATCCCATACGGCCCGGCGAAACGGACTATAGACCCGATAATATCCAGCGCCCCCCGTTTCCACTGTCCATGGTTCAAATAAGACATGGCCGGGGGTGCTGTGCGCCGCAATCCCATCGTTTTTTAGCGCGGCTTTCACCGCTTTGTCGCGCTGCAAAGCGGCAGGATCATATAAACGGTTCCAATACACGGCTTGCGCGCCGGTTTCGGAAATTAAATCGCGCAATGCCTCTAACGCCCGCCCACGGCGCAGTATTAGCCGCGATCCGACCTGCGCCAGTGTTTTTGCGAAAACCTCGAGCCCCAGGCCAAGCCGCCACATCGGGGCGGCCCCCAACGTTTGCACAACTTCGTCGTATAAAAAAACGGGAATGACAGGGCCTTGGCGGGCCAAAGCCGCGCACAAGGCCGCGTTATCGGTTAACCGCAAATCGCGTCTGACCCACCAAAGTGTTGGTGATGGGGGCATGTATTACCTTTCAAAATCTTTTTAGGAAAGATAAAGTCACTAGCCAAAAATCAAGCTGAAAGGTGATTTTTTTCCTACCACGCCTCTGCTTCATTGTGATGATGTGGGTGTGGATCAATTATATGATTCGCGCTCACCCATTCACATCCACCACCACACGCCCGCGCACGCCCCCGGCCAAGATCGCGCGACCCAAATCGGGCAAATCATGCAGCGTGGCAGGTTCAACCATTGCGTCCAGTTTTTCCAATGGCAGATCGCGCGCAATGCGCGCCCAGGCACGTGTGCGGGTTTCATAGGGTTGCGTCACGCTGTCGATACCCAACAGATTTACACCACGCAAAAGAAACGGAATGATACGTGCGGGCACATCGGCCCCCCCGGCCAACCCAACGGCAGCCACCGATGCACCATATTTCATTTGCCCCAAAACCCGCGCCAACATCGCGCCGCCAACGGCATCAACACACCCCGCCCAGGTTTCGCTTTCTAATGGGCGTTTAACGGTTTCGGCCAAATCGGCGCGCGGCACAATGCGGGCCACACCCAGATTTTTAAGGTAATCCTCTTGCTCGGGCCGTCCGGTGACGCCGGCAACCTGATACCCCAAGGCCGCGAACAAAGCCGCAGCGACAGAGCCCACGCCCCCCGCGGCCCCCGTGATCAAAACCTCACCATTTTCTGGGCGCAGCCCATGATCCTCTAACGCCATAACCGCCAACATGGCGGTAAACCCCGCCGTGCCCACCGCCATTGCTTGCTGTGTTGTTAATCCATCCGGGAGTGGGACCAACCAATCGGCCTTGACCCGCGCGCGTGTGGCATAACCGCCCCAGTGTGCCTCCCCCACGCGCCAGCCGGTCAACACAACCTTATCCCCGGGGCAATAGCGGGCATCATCACTGTGTTCGACGGTGCCAGCAAAATCAATACCAGGCACGTGTGGATAGGTGCGCACCAAACCGCCCCCCGGGCCGATACACAACCCATCTTTATAGTTTAGGGTTGAATACTCAACGGCAACCGTCACATCCCCCGCAGGCAAACGATCATCATCCAGGGTTTGGACAGTGGCATGGGTTTTTCCTGCCTCGTCTTTGTCGACCAACAACGCCGTAAAGGTCATCTTCACCTCCCATATTATCATTTATGCGGTGCGCACCTTTTGCATCGGGGTTGCATTCCGCCCATAATCCCTGTCTTTAGGTTTGATCGTTTTGTTTCAAGCCCTCTTTGAAAACTATTTTGTGGGCACATGATTTTCCGACTTATAGATTAATTCGCAATCTAACTTCGTAAATCTACTTGCAGCCAAAGCCAGCATTTTTTAGCGTTGCATATAAATATGCAACCAATAGGGAACTATGCCCCATGACCACGCGCTTTATCATAGCCGCTGTTTTCACCATGCCTTTGGCCATTCCTGCCATGGCACAAGATATGTTGGTGTTTGATTATTCCGGCTATGAGGATCCCCGATACCACCAATCGTTTATT
>CALFSY010000145.1 GCA_937916365.1 uncultured Jannaschia sp.
TAGGTGAAAGTGCGCCGATACCACGAACGACAACATTAGATGTTGCAAAAGGCGCGGGCATAGCTGGGGCGACCGCCGCCAAGCCGCAATGTGCGGTTGAAATAGCCGCCGCAGTTCAAGCGCAATTTGGGGCGATTGATGGCAATCGTCTTGTGAACGCGGCCAACCGCCCTGCAACGGGTGCAGCACGCGGAGCATTGATGAGGGGACAATGATATGTATGAAGGAAAAGAAAAAACATACTACAAAGGATTTGCAAAGAGTTCGGATGAATTTATCATCGCGGCTTTTATTGATGAACTCACAGCGCCGGATGAAGCCCCATATCTGACCAATCAACTTACGTTCAGTGTTAATAATGGATGGTCTTCTCTTTGGTATGAAGAAAATGTAATTACAGATTTTACAGATTTTTATGATAATGAAGTATTAGCATTATCCGAAGATGCAAGTATTTTCAACGCGCTAAATGGCCAATTTATAACAAAAGTTGACCAAGGTATTTTTAGCCATATGAACGGTATAGTAAGTGATGGTGAACAAATTGCTGTAGCTGGAACGAATGGGCGGTTTTATGTGGGAGATTTATCAAATTTTCGTATGATACCAAATGAATATTTTTCGCCAGTTCCTGATGTAGCTGCCACAACAGAGGAAAGAGTATCATGGGGTAGGAATATGCGCTTCTTTTTTTCAATCTCCTCACAAGAAAGACAAAAATATACAATTACCGGATCGCATGGACTAATTGTTTCAATAGATAGAGGAGTTTTACATGAAACAATCATTCAACCAGAAATAAGAATTTCTAGCCAGATTTTCAATGCGATTGATTCCAAAATATGGTTTTGTGGCCATACACCTCAGGCAATGATCGGCGTTCTAAACGATCCTAATAATTTTGATGTGCTTTATTTATCATCTCAAAACGAATATTTGGCAAGTATAGAAATTTTCTCTGGAAAAGTTTATGTTGCATCTTCTGGGAATAATAGTGGTGTTTTCATATTAGATAATAATACACTTATTGAAATGCCTTTTTCGAATACTGCAACGCTAGGAGCGGCTCGGTATTTGCAATCAAAAGATGGTATTCTTTGGGCGCTATTTGAGAAAGCTCTTATAAGGTTTGATGGCGATCATTGGGATATTTATAGGCATCCAGAATATTTATAGAATGCAAAAAACTTTATATAATTACTTTGATAGTTATTGCGAATATTTAACTTCAAAGCACATCATCTGGATTTTTAACTCATGCTTCACGACAATAATACGCCTTATGCTGCGATTGGTTTTGAACAATGGCACAGGGATGGGCAGACCATGGCGTGCATTGCTGTACGTGCAGAGATGGTTTTTGGAGATGAGGGCAAAGTTCGTCTCGCAGAAAAACAAGATATTGTCCTTATGGATGAATTTGACGGCGATCCCCAAAAAACACCTTTGATACGCCCTAATGATCTGGTTCCATTTAAGCCAGGAACAGATATAACTTTTCTCGGGTCGCTGCATTCACCGGATAAATCCCCGAAGCCGTATCTTACGGGAAGCATCGCCATTGCGGGCTATAAAAAATCAATCCGAGGGTATGGACCACGGGAATGGATAAAAAAAGGTAAAACTTGGATATTATCCGATCCCGAATCCATTTCAGAGCTGCCTCTATGTTATACAAAAGCCAGTGGGGGACGTTTTATCGGTGATCCAGACGGAACAATTGACCCGAGAAATCCAATCGGCGCCAACCTCATTGATACTGAATTTACCCCCAAGAGCCGTACCTATGCGGCGGCACAAATTGATAATGAAGATCATCCTATTCATGATAATTTTCAACGCCCGCCTTTGCCACAGGGGTTTGGCCCAATGTCTCCATGGTGGAAAGCACGACAACAATACGTAGGCACGTATAGCGAGGATTGGGATTGGGATAGCGATGCGGTGCCATCCCTACCTAAGGATTTTAATTATCGGTTTTATAATTGCGCACATCCTGATCTTGTCTTTCGCGGCTTTTGGTCAGGTGGAAATCGTATAGAACTCACAAATCTTTCGCCTACAGGAAACATTATATTTCATTTACCAAAACATCAACCCTTCGCACGCTTTAGCTTTACCGACGGGCGTGAAGTTACAGCAGCTTTGAACCTAGATGGTATTCATATTGATTTTCGCACACAACCGCATCGGTATGCCTTAACGTGGCGGGGCTGGATAGATATTTGCCCCGCTTTTTATCGTATTGATTTAGAATATGACACGCTCGAAAAAATTTCTGATATGGCGCTTCCTGTGGTGTGCGAGGAAGGTTTAAGAGAACCCGTGTGATTTTACCGCATAACTAAGATAATAAACCCGTTCTTACTCTTTTTCATCTTACGTTTTGGGCGCCCCATTGTTTGCGGTCTTACGGGTGGCTTGTGAACCAAGCCAGCGCTTTGCTTGTCTTGGCCCTGCGGCGTCGCCCCCTGGCCGATTGCGCCATGGCGCAGAATACGGCGGTGGTGACTTGTTAAGCCACCACGTTATGTTCATAAACGGGTAGGAACAAGACTTTGTGGGGTAGCCAGGGATAGAAAATCCTTAGGTTTTCTCGCGCCTTTTGTCTTGAACTACTGCTCTTGACGGGTTGAATTTTTTCATGAGATAAGTGACTTCTGTTGAGAATTATAGTTAAAGCGTGTGAGGGTTTTTATGCCCATTTATTTAATTGGGCTTGAGTATGAGGGGGGTGAAGATAGGGTCTATTCTAGGATTGAGACGATGATTGCGCAGCTTGGGGAGGCTCAAAAGATTTTGAATACAGCTTGGATTGTTCATTCGCCCAAACGCGCCGCACAGATTTTCCAAGATGTATCTGAATGGGTCGATGATCGTGATAAAGTCTTTGTGGTGCGATTGTATAAAGATGCCAAGTGGTCGCCCTTTAGCATTGCGCAAGACGCGTGGCTTTTGCGCCATTTGCGGGCGTAGGGACTACCCCCCCCCGGTCATTGTTTATCCTGCTTACGCAACGAATTGTGGCGTATTTTGTATTTGTGCGTATGAGACACGGGCGCGGCGGTCTGGTATCGCTATGGTTAAGTTGCCATCAGCCGATACTGAGGGGCGGTTGTGATGTGTGGCGGGGCGATGTGGTGTTGTCTTTCATAAGCCGTGACTGCCTCTTGTAAGGCTGTGCAAAGTGTCTTTTCTTGTAGCGTATCAGGGGGCGCGAACAAGCGGGTGTAGGTGGCGATAATATCATCGGTAAACCGAATGCCCTTGGCCGCAAACGCCGCCATCTGCGCCGCTGTGGGATAGGTGAAATAACTATTGCGTAAATCGGTTTGCGGGCGGCTCGATACGTGACCCGTGGCCATATAGTGGTGTATTGCTTCAACGGCCAAGGCCGCGCCACGATCTACCATGCCGAGATACGTCTGTAGCACCGGCGCGTGCGGATTTAACGGCTGCTGCACGGCGCCAATAATCGCACCGGTATCAATCCCAGGGTCAATGTCATGTAATGTCCAGCCATAGTCCTTTTCCCCATTGGCCAGCGCATGATAGGGAATATAAACTCCCTTATATTTGGGTAATAATCCCGTATGCAGGTTCCACAAAAACCCTTTTTCGCGTAATACATTGATCGTTTCTGGCTTCAAAATGGGGTAAGACCGCACCGAAAGCGTGCCGCATATATCAGGATCATTTGTCACACACGCCCGAAATCTATCGCCGTTCACATCCATATCATAGCGATCTAAGCCATATACTTGTGCGATCTGACGGGGCGATAATAAGGTTTGCGGCGCAGAGGTCGCGGCATTGATATTCGTATTGGACGGTATGGGAAAACGTTCCACCACAGGGATGACCCCCTCTTGCAGCAGTCCGGTTTCAAAAAACCCCACCTGGCGCAAGGCGGCATGATCGGCCTTTTGAGAAAACGGGGCGTTGGTTTCAAAAATCACCGGCTGCACCTCAGCACCCACCAACAGCGGCGCCACCGCATTCAAAAACGCATTGGCAATCAATCCCTTTCCAATCAACAGCGCCATTTTCATAGTGGGGCCCCCCCATGATCCGGCCCCCTACGATCCGGCATGAGTGTGATTTCGTCCCACACCAGATCGAATAAAAGGCAAAAGCTGTCGTTAAACTCCTTGTTATACAGGATGAAGATATTCACGCTATCTTCACCAAAGGTCAAAAACGCGATCCGATCCCCGTAACAATAAATCGCCTGCTCATTAAACAGCTTTGTTGGCACCCACCGGTATTCAGCATGGTGGCTGCCGATAAAATTGGTTTCGCCTTCCTCGCAGGTTACATTGAAGGATATTTTGTGCAAAATCGTTTGCATGCGCTTGGTATGGGCGGCATACCAGTCTTTGCCCAACCACTGGATGAAATAATCTGGTCTGGCATTCCAGAGGCGGATTTTACCGCCTTTTTGATTGGCCTGCTCATAGACGTCATCCATTAACGCACGAAAGCCATCGGTGCCTTGCAGATGCCGAAACCGCGCACTAACGGGCCGAATGCCCTTATCATCGGTAAACACAATACCTTTGGACTCATAATAGGTTTTGAGCGCATCGAGCGTGGCTGTTTTTGGGTTTTGGGTGGTTTCGCCCTCAATGGAGGTGATCGTAGGCACCGCCACGCCGGTGTGACGTGCGACTTCGGCTTGTGTGACATTAAGATGTGCGCGGGCCATTCGTAATTGCGATGCGGTAATCATATTTTTCAGCAATCATGTTTTTTATATTAAATTATATAATTCTATAATCATTAACCTTATTTTAATCATTTGTCTATATAAAATTATTATTGAATATAGATATCTATGTTTGAGTATTATTATGTAAATCAATTAGGGAATAAAAAGGAGATTATTATTATGTTGGATTTACTATCATTATCATTTCGGAAGACGG
>CALFSY010000146.1 GCA_937916365.1 uncultured Jannaschia sp.
CATGGACGTTAACAAAATTTCACCGGCCCCGTTTTGGGCGGCGGTTTTGGCAAAGTCAATGGCATCTATGCCCGTGGGTTTGCGCCCGCCATGGGTGAAAATTTCCCATTTATCGGGGGCTGTGGCCTTTGCATCAATGGCCACAACAATACATTGCGATCCGAATTTATCCGCCGCACGGGCCACAACATCGGGATCGGCAACGGCCGCGGAATTAAAGCTAACCTTGTCTGCCCCGGCCAATAACATATCGCGCACGTCCTGTGGGGTGCGCACCCCCCCGCCAACGGTTAACGGAATAAAGCATTGTTCGGCTGTGCGGGTTACCAAATCATACATCGTGCGCCGGTTTTCGTGGGTGGCATGAATATCCAGGAAACATAATTCATCCGCCCCTGCGGCATCATAGATGCGGGCCTGTTCCACCGGATCGCCCGCATCGACAAGATCAACAAAATTTACACCTTTCACAACGCGCCCATCGGCCACGTCTAAACAAGGTATGATCCGGGTTTTTAACATATGTCTGGCTTTACGGGGAAAACCCGGGCAGGCAAACAAAAAAGATTGGGCGCCCCTTTCAACACCATACGCTTCATTCCGCCACTGCAGAAAGCGCCGCACGCAAATCAATCGCCCCATTATAAAGCGCCCGGCCTGCAATCACCCCTGCGATCCCCCCCATATCCCGCAATGCGGTAAGATCGTTTAGGGTGGACACCCCGCCCGAGGCAATCACGGGGATCGTGGTTGCGTCTGCCAGTGCTTTTGTTTCATGCAGGTTTGGTCCTGCCATGGCGCCATCACGTTCGATATCGGTATAGACGATGGCGGCAATTCCCACATCCTCAAACATCTGGGCAAGCTTGGCCGCAGTCATATTTGTTTCATGTGCCCATCCGCGGGTGGCCACGCGCCCCGCCCGCGCATCAATGCCCACGGCGATTTGCCCGGGAAAGGCGCGCGCGGCGGCGCGGGTTAGGTCAGGGTTTTCGACGGCCGCGGTGCCAAGGATCACGCGCGCAATCCCTTTGGTCAACCACAGATCAATCGTGGCCATATCCCGAATTCCCCCACCCAGTTGTGCGGGAATGGTGGTGGCGTCTAAAATACAATCCACCGCCGTTGCGTTTATGGGCCGCCCTTCAAAAGCGCCGTTTAGATCAACCAGATGCAACCATGCTGCCCCGGCATCCTGAAACGTGCGTGCCTGGGCGGCGGGATCGGTGTTGAAAACTTGGGCTTTTGCCATATCACCCCGCAGCAGACGAACGGCTTGGCCGTCTTTAAGGTCAATCGCGGGGTATAGGATCATTGGCGAAAGCTCCGTAAATGATATTTGGGATGATGCGGATAAGGTTGTCTTGGCGCAATGGTTTGAATGGGGCAAGCCCCCTGTATGTATACCTAGACGGATAAGCAGATTAAATGATATGATAATTCAATGTATTTGGGAAAGGATAGGCGATGAAACAATGGATATTTGGTTTTATCCTGGCTGTCGGGATGGCCGGGGCGGCGATGGCCCAAGACCCTGTGATCGGTGTTTGGCAGACAGAGGTTGATGATGGTGCGTTCGCCCATATCGACATGGCGCAATGTGGTGACGCCATTTGTGGCATGATTATCCGTGCATTTAATGCCGACGGCGAATATCAAAGCCCGAATATCGGTCGACAAATTGTGATTGATATGGTGCCCCAAGGGGGCGGAGCTTATGAAGGATCGGTTTGGCGGCCATCGAACGATCGGATTTATATCGGGCGGATGCAGTTGCGTGGTAATCAATTAGATTTGCGTGGTTGTGTTGCGGGTGGATTGTTGTGTGCGCGCCAAACGTGGGTGCGTGTTCCGTAGCGCCTATTGTTACGATTTTTGCCGCCTGTATAACCAAACGCCGCTTATGCAAAGTGCTGATGCGGGGTGTTAATCGGCGGAATATGGTTGCCAATGTTCCAACGTGATTGTGCGCCCAATATCTGTGGGCGTTGCGCGAAGCGTGCGTTGAACCGCCGCCTCAGAGGCGCATGACATAACGTGCCCCGCGCGGGTTGTGCGTGCGCTAACGCAAAATCCCGCATCCCCATTTTCAATTTCGCCGTCGTAGATAAGGTAAGAGGTAAAGCCATTAAAATCTTCACCCAAATCCAAACGACATACCGGGGTTAGCTCTGTATCTGATTGGACGTGTTGGGTCATGGCCAGCACATTGCCATAGTTTTCGGGCACATCGACAAACGCGATAAACGCAAAATCACCACTATAACATGTAGATGATTGAACATGTTCGGGAAAAAAGTAAATCGCAGATGTTTTTGCGCATCCGCCAAGCGTCAGGACGAATGCGAAAGCAATACAATAAAACGGTCGCATTTCAGCCTCCTAATTCAATGAAACGAATGACTTGTTTTTGAGGTTTTACTTGGGAAAAATTGGGGCGTTATCGCGGAAAAAAGACGATTTTATAATGGCAAATTTGCCGTGCCGCCCCGTATCAGCATACCCATAACCACCATTATGGCCGCCATGATAGAAAATTGGCGATAAGACGCAGGCCGGTCTTTTGGCTTTTTTCGGGGTGAAATTGGGTGCCAACTACATTGGCATCCCCCACCACGGCGGTAACCGCGCCCCCATAATCGGCATGTGCCAGACGGTGCGCAGGCATGGCAACGCGCATGTGGTAAGAATGCACAAAATACGCGTGATCGCCGGTGCAAAGCCCCGCAAGCACAGGGTGGGGTGCATTAATTATCAGATCATTCCACCCCATGTGTGGCACCTTTAGCGTGTGGTCATTGGGTGTGATGCGAACCACCTCGCCTGCGATCCAACCGAACCCTTCGGTGTCGTGATATTCACGTCCCCATGAGGCCAGCATTTGCATACCCACGCAGATACCTAAAAACGGTACGGCACGGGTTTGCACCGCCTGGATTAGCGCATCCTCTAGCCCGTCAATGGCGCGCAGCCCCCGGCGACACGCAGGGAAAGCGCCGTCACCAGGCAAAACCACACGATCCGCCCGCGCGATGTCATCGGGATCGCGGGTAATGTGAACCGGCCCATGCCCGCCTTCGTGCGCCATGCGTTGAAACGCTTTGGCCGCAGAATGTAAGTTGCCGCTATCGTAATCAATCAAAACTGTTGTCACGTGGACAATGTTCCCTTGGTCGATGGAATCGCGCGGGTGTTGCGCGGGTCGGTTTCCACCGCCTCGCGTAAGGCGCGGGCCACAGCCTTGAACCCCGCCTCGGCGATATGGTGACTGTTCACACCGGCCAATGTGGTTACGTGCAAAGTTATGCCGGCATGGGTGGTCAACGCCTGAAAAAATTCGCGCACCAATTCGGTGTCAAAAGTGCCAATTTGCGCCGTGGGAAACGGCATATCCCACATCAGATACGACCGCCCCGACAAATCCAAAACCGCCCGCACCAGCGCGTCGTCCATCGCCAGGTGACATGCCCCATACCGCCGAATACCGCGCTTATCACCCAACGCTTGGGTTAGGGCCTGCCCCAATGCAATACCGGTATCTTCGACGGTGTGATGATCATCAATGTGCGTATCGCCCTGGGCGCGCAGGCGTAGGTCAACCAACCCGTGGCGCGACAGTTGCGCCAACATATGGTCAAAAAACCCCACACCGGTTTTGATGTCGAACACCCCCGTGCCGTCAAGATCAAGTTGAACATCAATTTCCGTTTCGGTGGTTTTGCGAACAATTTCGGCGCGGCGCATGGTCGGTTCCTTCAGCTGTTCTGCACAGTATAAGGGGGTGTATCAGATAGGGAAAGGTCACGGTAAATTACGGGTTTTATTTTTCGTTAATCCCCACGCTGTTGTTCGGCCCAGCGCACGATTTGGCGAAACATGCCATGCAATGTTTGCACGTCCGCGCGGGTTAGCGGCAGGCGTGCCCACATGTGACGCAAATTTCGACGCATGACGTGGGATTTGCCCAATGGAAAGAAAAAACCTGCGTCATCTAGGCGCGCCTCAACATGATCGCCCAATGCGGTGATTTCGGCCCCTGTGGCAAAATCGGTTTCGGCCATATCCTTTGCATCGGGCGATAGGTTCGCCATGGTGGCCCGTTGCCATTCATACGCACATAATAACACGCATTGTGCCAGGTTTAGCGACGGAAAATCGGGATTTGTGGGCACCGCGACGATGGCGTTGGCCCGGGCGATATCATCGTTTTCCAATCCTGCGCGTTCCGGCCCAAACAAAACGGCCGCTTTGCCGCCCGCCTGGGCGATCGCACGGGCCTGCTGCATGGCATGGCCGGGTGTGACGATGGGTATGGTCATACCGCGCGAACGGGCGGTTGTGGCAAAAACATACGTGCAATCGGCAATGGCCGCGGGCACATCCGCCGTCAACCCCGCACGATCAAGCACACCCCCCGCGCCAGAGGCCAGCGCCACCGCGCGTTCATTCGGCCATCCATCGCGGGGGGTAACTACACGCATATGATCAATCCCAAAATTCCACATCGCCCGTGCGGCGGCCCCGATATTTTCGCCCATCTGTGGGCGCACCAAAACAAACACAGGGGGGCGTATCGGGGTATCATTTTGCATGTAGTGGCAAATATCCCGTGCATTTCATAGGGGCAAGCCCGCGTGCTTGCCCATGGCACACGATCTGGCTACCATATCGCAGAAATATGTTGAGGCCCTATGTTTGCGCCCGATACCCCGCAAATTTACCTTGTTACACCGCCTGTGTTTCACGTTGCGTCATTTGCCCCCCGATTGGCGGGGGTTTTAGATGCTGTGCCCGTGGCCTGTGTGCGGCTGGCCCTTACAGGCGAAACCGATCTGGACCCAAATTTGCCGCAAACGGCGGATATATTACGCGATCTAACCCATACACGCGATGTGCCGCTGGTGGTGACACAACATGCCGATCTTGCCCTGCGCCATGGGTTGGATGGTGTGCATTTGACCGATGGGGCGCGCCGCGTGCGCAAAACCCGCGCCGCCCTGGGCGCCGATGCAATCGTCGGGGCATTTTGCGAAACCTCGCGCCATGCGGGTATGACGGCGGGGGAGGCCGGCGCAGATTACATTGCATTCGGGCCGGTGGGCAATACCGGCCTGGGCGATAACGTCATGGCAGAACAGGGTTTATTTGCCTGGTGGTCCGAAATGATCGAATTGCCTGTGGTGGCCGAGGGCGCGCTGACCACCGATTTGGTGGAAACGTTGGCCCCTGTGACGGATTTCTTTGCCGTTGGGGCAGAAATTTGGCGCGCCGAGGATGCGGTTGCCACATTGTTGGAACTGACCACACCTTTACGCTAAGGGTATCGTTTCACGCTTATGCAACATCTGACCGCCATCTATGACACCCGTGTGGCCGAGGGCACATTGCGCCCTGATCCGGCCCAACGCGCAGTGTTACAAAGGATGGAGGCAATCCGCGACCATTTGCACACCCCCATCGCACGCGGCGTGTTGGCGCGCTTTCGTAAACCCGTGCCTCAGACCATTGAAAAACAGGGCGTTTATCTGTGGGGCGGTGTGGGGCGTGGTAAATCCATGTTGATGGATATGTTTCACGCTCATGTGGGCATTGCCGAAAAACGCCGTGTGCATTTTCATGCCTTTATGCAAGAAACGCAGGCGGCCCTACATGCAGCGCGTAAAACGGGCGTCGAAGATGCAATCAAACCCGTGGCCGACGCAATTTCCGCCAATGTGCGATTGCTAAGTTTTGATGAAATGCAAATCACCGATATTGCCGACGCAATGATTGTTGGGCGATTGTTTGAAAAACTTTTTGCGGCGGGTGTGCATGTGGTCACAACCTCGAACAGGCCGCCCCATGATCTCTACAAAGACGGTTTGAACCGTGATTTATTCGTGCCCTTTATCCATCTCTTGCAGCATAAGTTAGAGGTTATCGAGCTGACGGCGGCGGTGGATTATCGGCAGGATCGTTTAACAGGCGAAAAAACTTACTTCACGCCGATTGACCCCACGGCACAGGCCGCCATTGATGCCATTTGGCACGATTTGACCGGTGGCAATGAGGCGCCTTTGATGTTGCGCGTAAATGGCCGTGATGTGCGGTTGCCGCGCTATTGGTCGGGGATGGCGCGCGCCTCGTTCAACGATTTATGCGACGCCCCCCTGGGCGCGGCGGATTATCTGGCGTTGGTAGATGCAGTGCGGGTTTTGGTGTTAGAACATGTGCCACGCCTAAACGCGGCCCGTGCCAATGCGGCCCGTCGTTTTGTAACCTTGATCGACACATTGTATGAGGCGCACACCCGTCTTATTATATCGGCCGCAGCCGCGCCCGAACAGTTATACCCCCAAGGCCCCGGCCATTTTGAATTTGAAAGAGCCGCCAGCCGTCTGCGCGAAATGCAAAGCGCGGATTGGGCATCGGATATGCGCCCTCGAAACAACGCGGGTTTTGCGTGAACGTGCGTTTTGTGAGCGCTTATATGTTGTTAAGCGCCTGTTGCACCTCATGGAAATAAGCGCCCAGATGCACCCCATCGACCAGGGCGTGGTGAACCTCGATCGTCATGGCCATATCCCAATGTTGCCCATGGTCTATAAACTTGCCCCACGATATACGCGGAATGCAATCGGTGGCATCGACCAACGGATTATCAAGCGCAGTGTAATCCAACCATGGCAAACACGATAGATAGGTCACATCATCCCGCCATTTCGCGCCGGTAATCGGGGCATGATTTGCCGCGGCAATGTCGATCAGGCGTTTGGCCTCGCCTTCAAATCGAGTAAAATCAGAGTCATAGGGCACATAGGCGTGGGTGAAACCGCCCGCCACCTGCGGCACTGTCATCGACAGGGCAACATGATCGTGGCGCACAACAACGTCCCCGGCGGTGGTGGCCCGAAACCGGGTGCGTAATTCCGGCACTGCCTGCACCCCGTGGCCAATCGCATATAGACACGCGCGATAGGGCGATATGTCGTTGTGCTGTTTGCGGGCGGCGATCAAATGCGTAACGTCAACCCGCGATGTTATGGCATAGTGGGGTTTTTGGTATGACCGAAACAAACGAAACAAATCGGCGCGCGGCCATGTTGTGATATTGATGCGATGTTCGGCCATGGATCAGCTTAGCGGAACAACCGCCCTGCACATCACATCGGATGGATCCGGATAAACCGGAAGCGGTGTATAACGATCAATCGATGAAATTTCGATATATGTGTTGTTGATACACACATCCTGCGCCCAGTTGCCGCCGTTGAACCCAAATCCGTTGGCACCGCAATCATTAACTTCGCCATTCGCGTTCCAGGCTTGGTATGTGTTTTCGGCACGCACCCCGCCCATTGGAAATGCAAGTGCCGTGGTATCGAATGACATTTCCCAGGTTGTGGTGGGTTTCAGGCCCGATAATGCCCAAGATCCGACGGGCACGTCATCATGAAACCCCCATATGGCGAAATCCGTAACCTGATCTTGGGTGATGATGCCAGTGTTCAAAAGTGTATCGGGAAATTCAATCATCCCGCGCATGGTGTATCCGCCACCCCCGATCCAACAGAATTGGAATCGCGCGGCCTGAACCGGGGCGGCCATCAAAAAACCTGCGGCACAGCACATAATAAACCAGGAAAAATAAACCGCACGTTGCATCCCAAATCTCCGTTCCGGTTGCAGATCAGGTATTATGCAAATCACAGACCATGGCACAACCGAACAGTCAAATGTGATTTTGCCGCAATAACACTGATAGATAGGATTTATCCGTTGTGTCGCAGAATATCGCCGGCAAGGTAAAGCGACCCGCCGATCAAGATGCGGGCGCGCGGGGCAACACCGACAATCGCTTTTATCGCGGCAGGCACACTGGTGTGCGCTGTGGCCCGGTATCCGGTGTCGCGGGCCCGTGCGGCGATGTCGTGCGCGGACCATGCCGCGGGTTGATCGGGGATCGGCACAGTATGCACCATGTCGATCTGCCGCTTAAACGCCTTTAGAAAACCGGCGCTATCCTTCCCCTCTAACATCCCGCACACCAGATGCGTTGCGCGTTGGGGCATGGTGGCCAACGCAGCGGCCAATGCCCGCCCAGCATGTGGATTGTGCCCGCCGTCCAACCATAATTCGGCCTCAGGCGCCAATGTGGTCAGCGGCCCATGCCGCAGACGTTGCAACCGGGCGGGCCATTCGACCCGAGTCATCGCGGCCTCATACGCGGTGTCGCCTATGGCAAGATGGCGCAGTGCGGCCAATGCCGTGCCGGCATTGTCGATCTGGTGCGCGCCAATCAAACGCGGGCGCGGCAGGTCTAAGAGGCCGGTTTCATCCTGAAACACCAAACGCCCGTGATCGTGCGTCACATGCCAATGTTGCCCGTGAATCAAGAGCGGCGCGCCGATGCGTGCGGCCTGTGCCTCAATCACGGCAAGCGCGGCGTCGGCTTGGCGGGCGACAATACACGGCACGCCGCGTTTAAGGATACCCGCCTTTTCTGTGGCGATCGCCTTGATCGTGTCGCCCAAAAATTGCTGATGATCCATGTCGATGGGTGTAATGACTGTTAGCGTTGGATGATCGACAACGTTGGTGGCATCCAACCGCCCGCCCAGGCCGACCTCAAGCAGGGTATAATCGGCGGGGGTGCGAGCAAAGACTGAAAGCGCCGCCGCGGTGGTGATTTCAAAATAGGTGATGGGCGCCTGCCCATTCACGGCCAAGCATTCATCAAGCACTGCCGCCAATGCCGGTTCCGCGATCAGCTCACCGGCCACACGAATACGTTCGTGAAACCGCACAAGATGGGGCGAGGTATAGGCATGGGCGGTATGGCCCGCCCCTTCTAACCCCGCGCGGATCATGGCAAGGGTGGAGCCTTTGCCATTGGTGCCCGCGATGTGGATCACCGGCGGCAGGGTGCGCTCGGGGTGGCCTAAGGCCGCCAGAATGCGCCACATCCGATCCAACGTCAGGTCAATGAATTTCGGATGTAGCGACATCATCCGATCCAGCAGGATGTCAGAGGACGGCACGATCACGAATTGGCCGGGGTATCAGTATCGGTTGAGGTGGCGGTCGTTTCACCGCTTGCCTCCGCATCTTTGCCGGTTGTTGTGTGTGTGGCCGGATCATCGCCCGTGGCATCCGCCGCGTCGGGCACGGGTAAATCACCCTTGATCTGGGGTGTTTGCCCCATCAACATGCGGGTGATGACAATCAGCTCGTTGCGCAAATCTTTGCGCGCGGTCACACGATCCAGCATTCCATGATCCAACAGGTATTCCGCCCGCTGAAACCCTTCGGGAAGTTTTTCGCGAATGGTTTGTTCAATCACGCGCGGCCCCGCAAAACAAATCAACGCGCCTGGTTCGGCAATTTGAACATCGCCCAACATGGCGTATGACGCCGTAACCCCCCCGGTTGTGGGGTGGGTCAACACAACAATATAAGGCAGGCCTGCCTCGCGCAGCATTTGAACCGCTACGGTGGTGCGTGGCATTTGCATCAGGCTTAAAATGCCCTCTTGCATCCGTGCGCCGCCGGCGGCCGAAAACAAAATCAACGGGCGTTTGGTGGCAATCGCGCGTTCTGCAGCCGCGATGATGGCATTGCCCACATACATGCCCATTGATCCACCCATGAACGAAAAATCCTGGGCCGCCGCCACAATCGCGGTGCGCCCGATTTGGCCCTCGGCAATCAACATCGCGTCCTCTGCGCCCGTTTGTTTTTGGGCCGATTTCAAACGGTCGGGGTATCGTTTTTGATCGCGGAATTTAAGCGGATCGTCGATGGGTTTGGGCACCGCAATTTCGGTGAAAATCCCCCCATCAAACAGTGCGGTAAAACGATCGCGCGGGGTGATCGTCATATGGTGCCCGCAATTTGTGCAGACGTTCAACGCCTCTTTCAATTCGCGGTGAAATAACATCGTGCCACACGCATCGCATTTGAACCACAAATTTTCTGGCATCTCGCGGCGCGAGAAAATTGAATTGATCCGGGGTCGAACGTAATTGGTGATCCAGTTCATGGGCGTCTCTACCTAACACACGCTATGTCGATGTCGCACGTATTGCGACGCCGCCCGAATTGCAATGCGTATCAAGGCGTTTTGGCGCGCACGATGAGCGCCCGAATGGCCAGCCAGGTCAAAATCATAGCGCCCATGTCCAAAACGATAAGTATAGTGTTATAGCCGGTATTGTTCGGCTCAAACGGCGTGATGTAAAGGCCCAGACCGGAAAGTGGGCCTTCCATCGCCACAAACAAAATCGCAAAGCAATTATTAGCAAAATGCAGGCCCCAGGCCGCGCCGATCGTTCCGGTTCGGGCGGTTAAATCGGCGGCAAGTATCCCAAACAATGCCGTGGCCGCCACCAACAACCAGGCAGATTTTCCAAACGTAACCGCATCGTAATGGCCCAGCGCGAAGAGTGCCGAAGGCAAAATCATCCATACCAAGGGGGTTGAAAACCGCGCGGCCAGTTGCTGTTGCAAATAGCCCCGAAACAAAAGTTCCTCGGCCCCGGTTTGCACAAAGATACCCAGAAATGACAGCGGCAATAATATAACCCAAAGCCCAAGGTTGATATTTGGCGTGATCGGGGCACTTTGGCCCAGCAAAGCCATCACTGCAAAAAAAATCGCATAAACGGCGATGCTAACGCCTGCGGCACGTATAAAATCGTTTGTCGCCTGGGATTGCGCACCAATTAGGGTATGAAATCGGCGTTTATGCAGCGCGCGCGCCGCCAGAGCCGTGCCCAGCCCCATACCAATAAAAGAAAATAACAAAATCAGTGTGGTGGCGGGCGTTTGCGCCAGCGGCAGGCCAAACACCTCAAGCCCTGCAAAACCTGCAATAAAACGCACCACAAACAAAAACCCCACATATACCGCCACGCTTAGCACCAGACCAACGATCAATCGCCAAATGTGCGGATAGGCACGGGCAGGGGTTACAAAGGTATTGTGGGCGGCATAGGGGGACATAGGGCAATCTCGGGGGGCTGTTTTCGCCCCTGTCTACCCGCGCACAGGGGGTAGGGCAATCTTGCTTGTCTTGTGGGGGGCATTTGTGTCTATTGGATCATAACTTTGAAACAATTCAACAAAGGGAGGCTTTGCCATGTTGAAGGCCAAGGTGGATAAATCAACCCTGCCCAGTCGCCACGTAACCGAAGGGCCCGCGCGCGCGCCGCATCGGTCATATTTCTATGCCATGGGATTGAGTGATGAGGAAATTCATCAACCCTTTGTTGGCGTGGCAACCTGCTGGAACGAGGCCGCGCCCTGTAACATCGCGCTGAACCGGCAGGCGCAATCGGTAAAGTTGGGCGTGAAACACGCCAACGGCACCCCGCGTGAGTTTACAACCATCACCGTGACCGACGGTATTGCCATGGGGCACGAAGGCATGCGGTCATCCCTGGCCAGTCGCGATGCGATTGCCGATACGGTCGAGCTGACGATGCGCGGGCATTGTTATGACGCGCTTGTGGGTCTGGCCGGATGCGATAAATCCTTGCCCGGCATGATGATGGCCATGGTGCGGTTAAACACACCATCGGTGTTCATTTATGGCGGGTCGATTTTACCGGGGCGGTTGGATGGCCGCGATGTCACCGTCCAAGACGTGTTTGAGGCCGTGGGCCAACACCAGGCCGGCGCTTTGAGCGATGAGGCGCTTGCCGTTCTGGAACGTGTGGCCTGCCCTTCGGCAGGGGCCTGTGGGGGGCAGTTCACCGCAAACACCATGGCCTGTGTGTCCGAGGCGATTGGTCTGGCCCTGCCCAATTCGTCCGGCGCGCCGGCCCCGTATGAAAGCCGCGATGCCTATGGCGCAGCCAGTGGCGGGGCCGTGATGCGCCTGTTGGCCCAAAACATCCGCGCGCGCGATATTGTCACACGCAAAGCGTTGGAAAACGCGGCCCGCGTTGTGGCCTGCACCGGCGGGTCCACCAATGCGGGGCTCCACCTGCCCGCCATCGCGCATGAGGCGGGGATCGAGTTTGACCTTTTCGATGTGTGCGATATTTTCAAAGACACGCCGTATTTCGTCGATATGAAACCAGGCGGCCAATACGTGGCCAAAGATTTGTATGAGGCCGGTGGCGTGCCCGTGGTGATGAACGAGTTGCGTAAAATTGGCCTTATCCACGATGATTGCATCACGGCCACGGGCCGCACCATGGGGGAAGAGCTTGATGACATCACGCGCGGCGCCGATGGCCGTGTCATCCACCCCGCGGCCACGCCGATCACCCGCACCGGCGGTGTAGTGGGGTTAAGAGGCAACCTAGCCCCCGAAGGCGCCATCGTAAAAGTGGCCGGTATTCCGCCGGAAAATCAGGTTTTTGAAGGCCCCGCGCGCGTGTTTGAATGCGAAGAAGACGCCTTTGAAGCGGTGAAAAACCGTGCCTACGAAAAGGGTGAGGTCATCGTCATTCGCAACGAAGGGCCCAAAGGCGGCCCAGGCATGCGTGAAATGTTGGCCACTACCTCGGCCATTTCGGGGCAGGGGATGGGCAAACATGTAGCCCTGATTACCGATGGGCGGTTTTCGGGGGCCACGCGCGGGTTTTGCGTGGGCCATGTGGGGCCCGAGGCCGCCGTGGGCGGCCCCATTGCCCTGCTGCGCGATGGCGATATGATCAAGATTGATGCCATCACAGGGGTTTTGAACGTTGATATGTCTGACGACACCCTTGCCAACCGTCGTGCCGAATGGGCCGGTGCGCGGGAAACGATCTATGCCTCGGGCGCCCTATGGAAATATGCGCAACTTGTGGGCCCCGCGGTAAAGGGTGCCACCACCCATCCAGGCGGGCAGGGTGAACGACATGTTTACATGGACATCTAAAACCGCCGTCCTTTGTGCCACGTTTTTCCTGGTATCATGTGCGGGTGTTTTCGACGGGTTAAATTTGGGCGCGCGGTCCGGTCGAACCAATGATGCCAGCCAAATTGCCGTCACCGCGGATCAGATCATCATAAAGGGTCCGCAGGGATTTTGCGTCGATCCTTCTTCGGTGCGCGATACAGACGACACAGGGTTCGTGATTTTGGGGAACTGTGCGGCCATAACCCAATCACGCCTGGCCGCACAGCCCGACGCGCCCGCAATCCTAACGGCGGCGATTTCGGGCCCCGGGACCCCGGGGCAAGTGGCCGCGAATATGGATGGGATGGATGCCTTTTTCCGGTCTGTCGAAGGGCGCGGCGTGTTAAGCCGCGACCGAAGTTTTGAAAGCGTGACGATCTTTGAAACATTGGCCGAAAATGGCGTGTTCTACCTACGCGCCCGCGACACAAGCGCGGCACCCGTCGATGGCGTGCAGGCCGAATACTGGCGCGCCTATATGGACATGGGACAGCGGATTGTTACCCTCTCTGTTCTGGGCCTAGAGGGCCGCGAATTGGCGACCCCGCAAGGTTTGAACACATTGCGCGGATTTGTGCAGGCTATTCGCACCGCAAATGTGGGTATTTTATCTGTCGAACCTGCTATCTTAGATCGAGATGCGGGTGTCGCCTCTATCCGCCCAAGTTCTGGTGAAATAAATTAATACGACGCATAATCTTAGGGGTGTTTCGGGTTCCTTGAAACACAACTTGAAACACAATGGGCAATCTCATGGCATCTTTGTCTTATCCCTACCTTTTGGCTCCGCTGGACCTGGGCTTTACCACGTTGAAAAATCGGGTGTTGATGGGGTCGATGCACACGGGGCTTGAGGAAACGCATGATTGGCCGCGCGTTGCGGCCTTTTATGCCGAACGGGCGCGGGGTGGCGTGGCATTGATCGTCACGGGCGGCATGGCCCCCAACCTTGAGGGCGGGGTGTTTCCCGGCGCTGCGGGGTTGTTTTCCGCAGACGATATTCAAAACCACCGCGTGGTCACCGATGCGGTGCATGATGCGGGCGGAAAAATCGCGATGCAGGTTTTGCACGCGGGCCGTTATGCGTATTCCCCCGACTGCGTGGCACCATCAGCGATCAAATCCCCCATCTCACCTTTTGTGCCCAAAGAACTGGATGAGGCGGGCATCGAAAAACAAATCAACGATATTGCCACCGCCGCCGCCCGCGCGCGCGACGCGGGATACGACGGCGTGGAAATCATGGGCAGCGAAGGGTATTTTATCAACCAATTCCTGGTCACCCATACCAATCATCGCACCGATCGTTGGGGGGGCCCATATGAAAACCGGATGCGTTTGCCGATAGAGGTGGTGGGGCGCACCCGCGCCGCCGTGGGGCCGGATTTTATTTTGATTTACCGCCTAAGCATGATTGACCTCATTCCCAATGGCGCCACCTTTGCAGAGGTGTTGCAGCTTGCCCAAGCGGTTGAGGCTGCGGGCGCCACGATTATCAACACTGGCATCGGTTGGCACGAGGCGCGTGTGCCCACCATCGCCACCAGTGTGCCGCGCCGCGCCTTTGCCTGGGTGACGCAAAACCTGATGGGCCATGTGGGCGTGCCGTTGATTACGTCTAACCGGATCAACACGCCCGATGTGGCCGAGGCCGTGTTGGCCGATGGGTGTGCCGATATGGTGTCGATGGCGCGGCCATTTTTGGCCGATGCGGATTTTGTGCGCAAGGCGGCCACAGGCCGCGCCCGCGAAATCGCCCCCTGTATCGCCTGCAATCAGGCGTGTTTGGACCATACGTTTTCGGGTAAACTAACCTCATGCTTGGTGAACCCGCGCGCCTGCCATGAAACGGAGCTGCGATATACCCCCGCCCAAACGCCCAAGCGCATCGCGGTGGTGGGCGCGGGGGCGGCGGGGTTGTCCGCCGCGTTGATTGCGGCTGAGCGGGGGCATGATGTGGTGGTGTTTGAACGCGCGGATCGTATCGGCGGGCAACTGAACATGGCCAAAATCATCCCCGGGAAAGAGGAATTTAAGGATCTGGTCGCGTGGTATCAGGCGATGGTCACGCACAGGGGCATTGACCTGCGGCTTAACACAACGCCGTCGTCCGCCGATCTGGTCGCGTTTAATGAGGTGATTGTGGCCACCGGCGTGCGCCCCCGTGCGCCCGATATTGTGGGCCAAGATGGGGCCAACGTGTTGACCTATAGTGATGTTTTGGCGGGGTATGCCCCCGTTGGGGCGCGCGTGGCCATTATCGGCGCGGGCGGTATTGGGTTTGATGTGGCCGAATACCTAACCCATTCGGGCGAAAGCCCCACATTGGTGCCCGCGCTTTGGCGGCGCGAATGGGGCATTGGCGATCCGGCCCTGCACCGTGGCGGGTTGGTGCCCGAGGGCCCCCTGCCCGAACCATCACCGCGCGAAATCACCCTGTTGCAACGTAAGGCCGAAAAAATGGGCAAACGGCTGGGCAAAACCACGGGTTGGATTCACCGCGCGGCGTTAAAGATGAAAGGCGTGCGCATGGTCTCGGGCGTGGCATATGACCGGATTGACCAAAACGGCGTGCACGTGCGGTTGGCCGAGGCACCCGATACACCAACGCTGATCCCATGCGACACTGTGGTGTTGTGCACGGGGCAGGTGCCCGAGCGATCGTTGGCCGATGACCTCAGCGCGCGCGGCAAGGCGCCCCATGTTATCGGTGGGGCGGACGTGGCCGCCGAGTTAGACGCCAAACGCGCGATTGACCAAGGCGCCCGCTTGGCCGCGACGTTGTGATGGCTAATGCGCACGCGCATGGATGCCTCATTCACCGAAGATCAGTTTTTGCAAGATTGATCTGGTTGGTTTTGGGTCAGTGTCTGATTTAGACCAGACTTACGTTAGATCGTAGGGGGGCGTCGCCCGAACCGCCCCACGCCCGGGTTCCGCCCGTTCGGGGCTGGCTGTATCCATTGGACACAGCCCAAACGCCCCTCGCCCTGCACGCCCGCTGTTCGATCTGGTGCGGGCCATGGTCAAAAGCGGGCGATCACCTCGAACCCCAGGTTAAGATAAACCACATCACCATCAAACGTGACATCGCCCGAACCGAAACAAAGATCAACGCGCTGCTGGATCGTATCGTTGAAATTGC
>CALFSY010000147.1 GCA_937916365.1 uncultured Jannaschia sp.
CTATGACCAATCAAATGGTTGTTACAGTGACTTAGAATTGTATTTGTGCATTTCTATTCCTCAGATTGCACATCAAACAAATCTTTTGACGGGGCAGGCGCGGCGGGGGGCGGTAAACCGATGTGCGCCCATCCGGCGGGCGAAACCATCCTGCCCCGAGGTGTGCGCGCGATCAGGCCCTGTTGCAACAGATAGGGTTCGATCACCTCTTCAATCGCGTCGCGGCTTTCGCTTAATCCCGCGGCCAGGGTTTCGGCCCCCACCGGCCCGCCGGCATAGTTTTCGGCGATCATGGTCAAATACCGCCGGTCTGCGGCATCTAGGCCCAGCGCATCCACGCCCAGGCGGGTTAGCGCGCGATCGGCAATGGCGCGGGTCAGGTGGCCGTCGCCCTCCACCACCGCGAAATCAATCACACGGCGCAGCAGGCGACCAGCAATGCGGGGGGTGCCGCGTGCGCGGGCAGCAATTTCGCGTGTGCCCGCGGCCTCTGCCGGGATGTTGGACAACCGCGCGCCCCGATCCACAATCTGCGTGAGTTCATCAACCGAATAAAACGTCAGCCGCGTGGGAATGCCGAACCGGTCGCGTAGCGGCGTGGTCAACAACCCCAGGCGCGTGGTCGCCCCCACCAGGGTAAAGGGCTGCAGATCAATCCGCACGGTGCGCGCGGCGGGGCCTTCGCCGATCACCAGGTCGATGGCGAAATCCTCCATCGCGGGGTAAAGCACTTCCTCCACTGTGGCGTTTAGGCGGTGAATTTCGTCGATGAACAAAACATCGTGTGCCTCAAGATTCGTCAGGATGGCAGCCAAATCGCCCGCTTTGGCCAACACGGGCCCCGATGTCATGCGAAACCCCACGCCCAGCTCGCGCGCCATGATTTGCGCCAACGTGGTTTTACCCAGACCCGGCGGCCCATGAAACAGCACATGGTCCATCGCGGCGCCGCGTTTGCGCGCACTTTCTATAAACACGCGCAGATTGGCGCGCGCCGCGGCCTGGCCCACGAAATCATCCAGCGTTTGGGGCCGTAGGGTGCGATCAGCGTCCTCAGGCAACAGTTCGGGCCGTAGTGTGGGGTCAGGGGTGGTGGTCATGCGTTCAGGCCAAAGTTGTGGGTGTGCAGGCGGTTCATCCACGTGTGTTCCAATGCGATTACATCATTGGTGGGCATGTCGGGTGATACCCGCTCAAGGATAGCGAAGCGGAATTTGTGCGGGTCGCGTTGGCCCAGATGTTTGGTCACACCACGATCACTGGCCACATGCGCCTGCCAGCGACCGAGTATGTTTTCTTCCCCATACGCCGCCCCCACATAGCGCGCGCCGGCGGTTTCATCGAC
>CALFSY010000148.1 GCA_937916365.1 uncultured Jannaschia sp.
GATACACCGCCGCAATGCGCAGCGCAAAATCCATCACCGATGGGCGACCGGCGGCGTGCAGTGTTGATTGCAAGGTGGCGTTTTTGCCCAATGGGGTGGCGAACCCGCGCCAAAACCGCGCGAACGGAATACCAACCAACCCCCGATAGGCGCGCGTCCAACGTTTGTTCCCAAGCAGGCGAACGATCCAGGCAAACGTGTTTCTGTCGCTTAACAAGACAGAAAACAGCGCCCAAATTATAAGAAACGCCGCAAAGGCGCGTGATAATAGATCCCCAAATCCAGTGACACCAAATAATATGCCGCCGACCACCCCAATAAAGGCCAGCGGCATGTCCCAGCGGATTTGGTGGGTGTGCTGTTCGTTAATGGGATTATCCCTTTGCCTTCGTTCAAATTCTTTACAAACTATCACCATTTAGGGATAATTTTGACAGCATAGGGCGACCAAAATGTCGCCGCAAGGTTATCCTGCCCCCATGGTTGATAAAACCGCGCCTTGGGCGTTTGTGGGGGCCACGGTGCACGCGGGATCATACACAATCGTTTCAAACAATGCTTTTCCGTGGCTTGGGGCTTGATCCCCCCGCCCTGTCGCCGTAATGAACATTGCACGATTGGGCACACGATTGGGGTGTAGCCAAGCGGTAAGGCAGCGGTTTTTGGTACCGTGTACCGTAGGTTCGAATCCTACCACCCCAGCCACCCATCGTTCCGTGAAAAATCTATCGTTCGTGAAATGGGCAATCGCGATATTAGGCGCCATGCCTTTGGGCAATATTGCCGCATCAACGATCCGGTTTGATACCCATCGCTCACCCCACAGGTGATGGGAAACGATAAGGGCGGGATAGATAGTGTGGCGTTCGTGATTTCGGGACTTTGGTCATGAAATTATAACGCGCCACATGGTATGAGGTATCAAACCCGAAAAAGTTAAGCCGCATCGCCGAAAGCTCTGCCGCGCGAAAAGATGCCAATGGCCTGACGGCTTCGTCGGCCAAACGTTTTGCACGCTTTTCGCGCAAACGCTCACCATATTTTGGATCTGTCAGGGTGGATTGGATACGCTGGATCGCGGCACCTTTGCAATCTTCGGGGGACCCTGGGATCAGATCATCAATCAACCCGATTGTTTTGGCCCCGCGTGCCGATACCGGCAAACGGGTTTCCATCAGGGCTTGCGCGCCCTTAGGCCCCAACCTGCGTGGCAAAAGATAGGTCCAATATTCAGACCCATAAAGATTGCCCATATTCTTGTAATGGGGGTTTAACACAACACCGTCGCGGGCCAACACCTCATCCGCGGCCAGCGCCATAAACACCCCGCCTGCCCCGGCGTTGCCCCGCAACAATGACACAACCCATTGATCCGTCAGGTCAAGCAATGCCAGGCACACATCATCAATCGCCTCAATCACCGCCATTGAGGCATCGGCGGGGCTATCGCTGGCCTCAATCATGGCCAGATCAATCCCGTTTGACCAAAAATCTTCTCCACCGGTCAAAAGGACGGCGCTCGCATCGCTTTGGCCTGCGTCCCGAATCGCGGCCTCTAGCGCGCGGCAACGCGACAGTGACATCGCCCCGTTGTAAAACGGAAACTGGATGATGGCGATATCATCTTGCCGATCATGGATCACGCGGCTGGGTTCTCCCGCCACCTGCACCTTGTGTGGCAGTGGTAGGTTAAGCAGGCGCAGCGCCTCAACCGCCGGCAGTTTCAGCGTGCGATCCTCGCCCGGGATGCCCACGCGCATTTGGCCGATCCAAACCGCACCATCGGTCGTGGCGCGCAAAACGGCCTCATCCCCACGGCCCAAAATATCGCCCGCCTGCCCCGTGCCGTTGGCGGAATGGGCGTCATGCAACCACACATCATGCCCCCCGATGGTGTCCTTTACGCCTGGCGTTCCGTCGGCGGCACGTATGTGGCGCACCACATCACGGGTCGATAGAGTGGCCCAATCAATCCGCCGGTCTTGTTGGATCATGGCAGGGCGCGCGGCGGCAGGGCCATTATCGGGGGCGTGTGGCCCCTGCCTGGTATTGAACCGATCAAGCGCCTCGGTCACGGCGGCCACGGCGGCCTCGGTCACTTCACGGCGATATAGACTTGATTTCGTGGCGTCGCGCATCGCGAATGTTCGGTGTGCCCAAACGGGGCCGGCGTCCATTTCGGCTACGGCCTGAATAACAGTCACCCCCCAGGTTTGGTGCCCTTCAAGGATTGCCCAGTCAAGCGCACTGGGCCCTTTGTCACCGGATGGGCCGGGATGCACGATAAAACAGGGTATCGTTCGCCAAATAATTTCAGGGATCGCACGTTTCAAAAACGGCGCAAGGATTACGTTAGGCCGGGCGTCATTCACCGCACGCACGGTTGCCGCGTCATTGACATCGAACACAACCGAAATCGTGTGCCCGGCTTCGGCTAGGTCTAGCCAAATCCGTTGTGTCAGGCTATTGAACGCATGGGTTAAGATAAAAATACGCATCAGCAAATCCTTGGGAGTTGTTCACCCGCGATCCAATCCACCATACGTCGCCCGCCGAATACAGTGACCATTTCAACAAAATGATCGGCATCGGCCACCACTTGACCCACGATTGCCGCCATGCGACCCAGCGGATGGGATTTTAGCGCGGCAAGCGCAGTTTCGGCCTTTTCTTCCGGAACAACAGCCACAAGTTTGCCCTCGTTCGCAACATAAAGCGGATCCAACCCAAGGATTTCGCACGCCCCCGCCACCGCCGGGTGAATCGGCAGGGCCTCTTCGGACAGGGTGATGCCTACGCCACTGGCTTGTGCGATTTCGTTCAAAACAGCGGCCAGTCCGCCGCGCGTTGGATCCCGCATCAACCGTGTGCTTGGCACCGCATCCAGCAACACACCGGCAAGTCCATTCAGCGCGGCACAATCGCTTTGAATATTGGTGTTTAAGTCAAACCCTTCGCGTTCGCCCATGACCGCCACACCGTGATCGCCCAACGTGCCCGAGACCAGCACAACATCCCCCGGCCTAGCGTTCCGCGCCGAAAGCGATACGCCATCGCGCACCTGGCCAAAACCCGTGGTGGTGATAAAAACACCATCTCCCTTGCCCCGTTCCACAACTTTGGTATCACCGGTCACAATTCGCACCCCAGCGTTTTGGGCCGCCGCCGCCATCGAAGCCACGATCCGCGCAAGATCGGACAGCGGCAGCCCCTCTTCCAGGATAAACGCACAGGTCAACGCCACCGGATCGGCCCCACCCATTGCAACATCATTCACAGTGCCATTGACCGACAATGTGCCAATATCCCCGCCCGGGAAAAACAGCGGAGCGACAACAAATCCATCGGTCGACATGGCCATACGGCCCGCAGGGAAAGGCAGGATTGCTTGATCTTCCTCACCCGTCAGGTCGGGGTTGTCGAAAGCCGCCACAAACAACCGTTGAATCAAATCGGCCATATCGCGCCCACCGGCGCCATGGCCCATCTCAACCACGCCCGTTTCTATCTTTGCATGCTTCATTCGGCGGCTTCCATAACAGCAGGGGCCGGGGCAACACGGCGACGACCATATTTATAATAGGCCGCACACGCCCCTTCGTCGGACACCATGCATGACCCCAGCGGCGTTTGCGGCGTGCATTGTTTGCCAAACAGTTTGCAATCGGTGGGAATCGCCGCCCCCCGCAGGATTTTGGGGCAATCGCAGGCTTTGTTTTCTAACGCTTTTCTGGGTATCATGTTAAAGCGATGTTCGGCGTCGTATGCCGCATATTCCCCGCGCAATCGAAAGGCCGAATATGGCACATGCCCCAAACCCCGCCATTCAAAACTGCGGCGCAGTTCAAACACCTCGGCCACTAAGGCCTTGGCGGCTTCATTCCCCTGAGGGGTTACAGCGCGGGTGTATTGATTTTCAACCTCGGCACGGCCTGCGTTGATTTGACGGATCAACATCAAGATGGATTGCATAACATCAAGCGGTTCAAATCCGGCAATGACCACGGGTTTGCGAAATTCTTCGGCAAAATATGCGTAGGGTTGTGACCCGATCACAACCGAAACATGGGCCGGGCCCAAGAAACCGTCGATTTCAACGGCCTCCATCTCACGGATTTCTGGGGCCTCAAGAATGTTTGTGATCGCCGCAGGTGTCAGCACGTGGTTGCAAAACACCGAAAAATTCCGCAGCCCTTTCACCTTGGCCGCCTTAAGCGCCGCGGCGGTTGGGGGGGTTGTGGTTTCAAAACCGATGGCAAAAAACACGACCTCGCGCGTGGGCATATCTTCGGCGAGGCGCACGGCCTCGAGGCTTGAGGAAACCATGCGAATATCGGCGCCTTCGGCCCGCGCACGCAGAAGGCTTTGTTTGCGCGACCCAGGCACGCGCAACATATCACCATACGTGCATAACGTTATGTTATCTTGCTTTGCCAACGCGATGGCCATATCCAGCCGCGCCATAGGCAAAACACAAACAGGGCATCCAGGCCCGTGAATCATGCGAACATTGGGCGGCAACAGATCTTTCACCCCATATCGAAAAATCGCATGGGTATGGCCGCCGCAAAATTCCATCAGACGATAAGACCGATCAATCTGTGCTTCGTCTGCGATCCGCAACGCGATGCTTTGGGCCAAATCAGGCGCCCGAAAATCCGCGATGTATTTCATGTGTGCACCTCCTCTAACGCAGCCAAGGCCTGCAGTGTGGCGGCAGCTTCATCGGGGTCAATCCGGCCCAAAGCAAACCCAACATGCACCAAAAGATACTCGCCAACCTTTACCGGCCCAACCAGGGTAACCGACACGTCAAGACGGGCACCGGATAACTCAACCTCGGCCATTTGATTATCTTTAACGGCAATCACCTGGGCGGGCACGGCATGGCACATGGGTTTAGTCCTCTTCTTCTTCATCTTCGGTGGCATTGGCGGTTTTGGGCTGCGTGATGCCGTAGCGTTCGATTTTCGCCCGTAGGCCCACACGCGAAAGCCCAAGTTCAGCCGCTGCGCGGCTTTTGTTCCAGCGTAGGCGTGTTAATGTTTCGCGCAGAATCCGCATTTCAATCAATTCAATGCGTTCTTTCAGATTGCCTGTGCCCGTCAAAACCGCCTCAGCGCTACGATCGGCGCCTTCATCCCCCGGCGGGGCCTGAAGCACATGGCGCGAAATCAGCTCGGGCCCCAGGACCGGTTCTTGGGCAAAAATCAACATTCTAGTGATTTCATTGTGCAGTTCAGCTAGATTGCCTGGCCAATCATAGTTTTCCAAAAATTCCAGCGCCGCCGCCGACAAACCGCGCACTTGCTTTCCGTGGGTTGCAGCAATATCGAACAACATAGTCTCGGCCAATGTGGCAATATCGCCGGCCCGCGCCCGAAGTGGGGGCACAACAACCGTGGCCGCCGATAGCGCGAAAAACAAATCCGCACGAAATGTGCCTTCGGCGACCATCGCCTTAAGATCGCGGTGGGTTCCCGCAATCAGGCGTAGGTTTGTTGCAACAGTCTCAAGCACACCAACCGGTTGATACACGCCTTCGGTCAACACACGAAGCAAGGCCAACTGCATACCAGGATCAAGCGTATCAACACCGTTCAGAAACAAAGTGCCACGATCGGCCTTTTGGAACAGACCAAACCGGTTACCCCCCTGGCCGTTTGGCGCACCACGCTTTGCCCCGAACATTTCAAGTGCTTGCAAATCCGCTGTCAGGCCTGCACAGTTCAGTTCATAAAATGGTTTATCCGACCGCAACGATGTATAGTGGATCGCACGGGCCAGGTTTGCCTTACCCGTGCCTGCCTCACCCGATAACAATACCGGGACATCAAAACTTGCGTATTGGCGCGCTTCGATCACAACGGCATTCATGGGCGAATTTGGCGCCCTGAGGATTTTTTCAAACCCTAACCCTTCGCGCAGGGCTTTGCGCCGTTTTTCCACATTGCTTTCTGCGCGGTTCGATAAATACCGCATCTCTAAAAGCATACGATCGTGATTGCGACTAAGTTCAAAAAGTTGTGCGTCATTGCGCGCCACCATCAACAACTGCTCCTGATGCCATGGCTTTGCAATGAATTGATAGATACCTGCGTCGTTGATGGCCGTAACAATACCCTCGGCCTCGGTATATTCGGCGATAATAATTCGCACCGTTTCGGGCCAGCGCTCGCGCACACTCGATAAAAAGCCCACCCCGGTTTTGCCAGACATGTGCTGATCGCAAAAAATGGCGGATACATAGTGTTCCTCCATCAGGCGCCAACCTTCGTCGACGGTGGCGGCCAAAAGGCAATCGAATTCCCCCTCTAACGCCGTGCACATGGCTGCCAGCGCATCCGCCTCGTCATTGATTAAAAGAAGGGTTGGGCGCTTTGGGGTGCTCATTCTGCGGCCTGTTTGTTTGTCTTTGCGGCCAGATTATTTTGTAACCAGGCAATCCAATCGGCCATACCCGCGCCTGTGCGAGCCGAAACGTGCAAAATGTCTATCTGCGGGTTTATCCGGCGCAAGTTTTCTTCGTAAAGCGCGATGTCAGAATCACAATGCGGCGCCAAATCAATCTTGTTCAACAACGCAAGCCGCGCCGCAGTAAACATATCAGGGTATTTCAATGGCTTGTCTTCACCCTCGGTCACACTTAGGATGGCAACCTTGCAATCTTCGCCCAGGTCAAATCCGGCGGGGCACACCAGATTGCCAACATTTTCAATGAATAACAGACTATGTTCGGTTAGGGGCAAATGTTCCATCGCGTGACCCACCATATGGGCATCCAAATGGCATCCTTTGCCG
>CALFSY010000149.1 GCA_937916365.1 uncultured Jannaschia sp.
CACATTACAATTCCCATAACCACAGACCGCGATACACAACTGGACCCCTACCATGATGCGATCCCTTCTTAATGCGTTTGGCGCGATTTTAAGCACGCTAACCCTTGGTCTTGTGGCCGCCGCGATTGGGGTGGGTGGATTGCTTTATATTTATTCGGGGGATTTGCCGGATCATGAAACCTTGGTCAATTATACCCCCGCCACGATCAGCCGCATTTATTCCCGCGAAGGCATGGTCGTTGATGAATTTGCCACCGAACGCCGCCTGTTTGTGCCAAACGACGAAATTCCTGACACGATTGCTTATGCGTTTGTCAGCGCGGAGGATCGCAATTTTTATAATCACAGTGGATATGACCCCTATGCGATTGGGGCCGCGATTTGGGAGGCGGTCCGTTCCCGCGGGCAGGATATTCGCGGAGCATCGACAATTACACAGCAGGTGATGAAAAACTTTTTGTTAGATGCTTCGCGCACCATCGAACGTAAGGTTCAGGAAATTATTCTGGCTGCGCGCATCGAACGCACACTGTCGAAAGACCGCATTTTAGAATTATATTTGAACGAAATTTTTCTGGGTCAAAATTCTTATGGCGTGGCGGCTGCGGCGCAAACGTATTTCAACGCGGATTTAAGCGAACTTAACCTTCAACAGGCCGCCTATCTGGCCGCATTGCCCCAACGGCCCGCCCGCACGCATCCTGTGCGCAACTATGACCATGCCATAACACGGCGAAATTATGTTTTGCGTGAAATGTTTGAAAACGGCTATATTTCGCGCGACGAAATGGAAACGGCACGGGACGCCCCATTGGAAACAGTTCAGGGGGGGCATATCGAACCATTCCGTGCCAACCTGCCCCCGCGCAACTATTTCACCGATGAAATTCGCCGCCAACTTTCGGCACAATATGGCGAAGATGATTTTTTCGCCGGCGGTTATACCGTGCGGTCAACAATGGATGAAAGCCTACAAATCGTGGCTGAACGCGCCTTGCGCCGCGCGTTAGAACGCTATGACCGGGCCCAAGGTCTTTGGCGCGGGGCCGTTGCCACAATCGACCCAGGTTTATTAACAACCGAAGAAAGCTGGCGTGCGGCCATGGCCGAGGCAGAGATCCCCCGTGACATTGAGGAATGGCACGCCGCGGTCGTTTTGAACATCGCGGACGGGGCGGCCCGCATCGGCATTGAAGGTATCGACAACCCCACGGATGGGACGGGCCATATTATTCCTGCGGCTGATGTCACATGGGCCCGGCCTGTGGATGCACAGGGCAATCGCGGATCCCAGGCGCGGGGTGCGGGGGATTTATTAAATGTGGGCGATGTCGTGCATGTGCGGGCATTGACCCAAGACGATGATGGAGCATTTTTACGCTGGTCCTTGCGCCAAATCCCCGAGGTGCAGGGTGGATTTATGGCAATGGATGTCAACACAGGCCGCGTGTTGGCCATGCAGGGCGGTTTTTCGTATCAGGCATCATCATTTAATCGCGCTACACAAGCGACCCGCCAACCCGGGTCAAGTTTCAAGCCGTTTATTTATGCCGCCGCGCTTGATACAGGATACAGCCCCAACACCATTGTTGTGGACGCCCCGATTGAAATTGATACCGGTGCAGGGATTTGGCGACCCCAAAATGCCTCGAACCGATTTTATGGGCCGGCCCCTTTGCGCACGGGTATCGAACGATCGCGTAACCTGATGACTGTACGTTTGGCCCAGGATGTGGATATGGAGGTTATCGCACGATACGCCGAACGTTTTGGGGTTTACGATGGGATGCAGCCATTTTTGGCCAATGCCCTAGGTGCGCAGGAAACAACGCTTTATCGTATGGTTGCGGCCTATGCGATGTTTGCCAATGGCGGTGAACGGGTGGAACCCACCCTGATTGACCGTATCCAAGACCGATGGGGGCGCACGATTTATCGCCACGATCAACGATTGTGCCCTGACTGTCAGGTCGCTTCCCTCGACCCGGGGTTTGCCCCGGCCATTGTGTCAAGCCGTGAACGGGTGATTGATCCGATCACCGCTTATCAGTTGACCTCGATGATGCAAGGCGTGGTGCAGCGCGGCACAGCCGCATCCACAGTAAACCTACCCGTGCCAACAGCCGGCAAAACAGGCACTACCAACGATGCGCGCGATGTTTGGTTTGTTGGCTTTACCTCAAACATCGCGGCGGGATGCTACATTGGGTTCGATCAACCGCGCCCAATGGGGCGCAGCGCGTCGGGCGGCGGCATGTGCGGGCCAGTGTTTAACGAATTCATGCTAGAGGCCATCGAAGAATACGGTGGTGGCGAATTCACCGTACCCGACGGGGGGGTATTTTATCCCATCGACCGCTATTCGGGGCAGCGGCTACAGGCCGGCGCATCGGGCAATCATGTGGTTTATGAACTGTTCCGCGATGGCGAAGATCCGTATTTCGGCATTGTATCCGTGATTGACGGGGGCTGGGCCATGGCCTCAGACTTACCAACCTATGGCCGCGGGGAAAGCGATGCGGATGAAACAGTGGTCACATCCACCGGCCAAACCGCGCGCGTGCCAACATCCAGCGGATTTGGCACCTTAAGTAGTGGTGGATTATATTAGGACAGGACGGCCAAACCAACCACAACCTAGACGAAGTTTAGCGCTGCACAAACGCACCTTATCGATCCCTCCCGCCAAGACCGCGTAAGATCTCCATCAAAAGCTGTTCGGCCAGGTCGGGGCGGCGGGTTTGGGGCGTTTCTATGACAACAGGTTGTGGCGGGGGCCTTGCCTCGGCAATTGGGTCGATCATTGGTAAAGCACGGGGGGGCAAACCGGCATGAATGCGTTCCATCGTTTGCCGCCAGATTTCCGCCGGTAGGCCGCCACCCGTCACATTGGACAGGGGGGTATTGTCATCATATCCCATCCAAACACCGGCCACATAATCGGCGGTAAAGCCCACAAACCATGCATCACGGGCGGCTTGGGTTGTGCCAGTTTTCCCTGCCACGGGGTGATTGGGCAACTGTGCACGCTGTCCGGTGCCGCGCGTCACGGCCTGCGCCATCATGTAGGTTAATTGCCGCGCGGCCCGTTCCGAAATCACCCGCTCCTGAATACCGCTTTGTTGTTCAAAAAGTGGGGCTTCATCGCCCATAAGCCGCAAATCGCGCACCCCGTAAGGCACAACGGCCGATCCGCCGTTCAAAATACCCGCATAGGCCCCAGTCATTTCGATCAAGGTTGCCTCGGACGCGCCAAGTGCGATGGCCGGCCCGGTGGCTTGGTCACTTTGGATTCCGAATTGTGCCGCGACAGTGCGCACCAGATCGCGGCCAACTGTTTCGGATAACCGCACCGCAGGGGTATTTAAGGATATGCGCAAAGCATCCGTTAGCGTCACGTCACCATAAAATTCATTTGTATAATTGGCCGGTGAATATGGGGCAGAACCAGGTATGGTAATCGTCAGGGGCGCATCCAGGATATAATCATCGAAACGCCACCCCAAATCCAATGCGGTGGCATAGACAAAGGGTTTGAAGGCAGATCCCGTTTGCCGCAAGGCCTGGGTTGCGCGATTGAATAATCCTGCGCTGCGTGTGTTGCGCCCCCCCACCATGGCGCGCACGGCGCCATCGGCGCTCATGATGACGATCGCGGCTTGGGCTTCGGATCCGGCGCGGACCTGGGTTTCAAAGACATTGGTTAGGGCTGCTTCGGCCGCGGCCTGCATACCCGCATCGAATGTTGTTTGTATAAGGACATCCTCGGTCGTGTCGTGGGCCAAAAAATCCGGCAGGGTGGTCATGATCCAATCGGCAAATGCCCCGCCTATGTTTTGTTCTGCGGCCTCGGACAAAATCGCCGGATTGGCCAGGGCGTTTTGCGCCTCTGCCGTGGTCAGATACCCCTGTTCTGCCATAAGCCGTAAAACAGTGGCGCCCCGATCTTGTGCACGTTCAAGGTTTCGGGTGGGCGCATAGTAGGACGGTGCTGTTAACAAACCGGCCAGCATCGCGGCCTGCTGTGGCTGTAGATCAACGGCGGAAATACCAAAATAACGTTGTGCGGCGGCCTCAAACCCCCGTGCGCCCGCGCCAAGATATGCGCGATTTAGATAGGTCGTAAGGATTTCGTTTTTGGTATAGCGCAGTTCCATCGCGAGGGCGAAAGGCACCTCTTGAATTTTGCGCCATAGGGTTGTGCGGCGGCAATCGGTTTCATAGTCGTTTTCATTTTCCCAGGTGTTGGGGTCAAATGGCACGCCAAGACACATAAGTTTGGCCACCTGCTGCGTGATTGTGGACCCCCCATGGCCCTCTAACGGGCCGCGCCCTTCGCGCAGGTTGATTCGTATGGCCGATGCAATGCCGCGGGGGCTGACGCCGAAGTGGCGGTAAAACCGCCGATCTTCGGTGGCGACAACCGCGTTAACCAAATGTGGGCTTGTCGTATCGGGGCGTATCACGCCACCGAATTGTTCCCCACGCCAGGCAAAGGTTGCACCAGTGCGATCAATCATTGTGACCGAACCGCGGGCACGGGCATCCATTTGATTCCCCGGATCGGGAAGTTGCGCGTAATAATAAACTGTCGCGGCCGCCAAGATCGTAATTATAACAATCGTGCCGATAAGCGTCATGCGCCAAAATAGGCGCACGATCCATCCTAGAACAGTTATGAAAAAACCACGCGGGCGGGGCGCGCGCGGGCGCTGTTTGGGTGCACGCCGTTCGGGTGCGTTTGTTGTGACCAGGCGCCTTTGCCCGATAGGTGGGGGTGCCCCACGATAAGGTGCAGCCATGTTTTCAACCCTAGCTTTTACAAGACAGACTATATGATCAAACGCAAAGAATGTGGAAGGGACCACACAAGTATCATGCGCATGTTCCGCAAATCAATAACGCTTAAATAATAGACGAATAGAAATTTTTGCATAAAATTTGTGCGAAATTGCGGAACGCCCGGTTGTAACAGCCCCCACTGCGTTGCGCCGATCTGATGAGATGCCAAAGCGTAACACCTGCAACGCCCTGCGAAAGGGCACACTCCGCAAAAAGGTAATGAACGTGAAACTCATCATTGCAGCAATAAAGCCGTTCAAGTTCGAAGAGGTGCGCGAGGCGCTCACCTCTATCGGGGTGCGCGGCATGATGGTGACCGAAATCAAGGGCTTTGGCTCGCAAAGCGGTCACACTGAAATCTATCGCGGCGCGGAATATGCCGTCAATTTTGTGCCGAAAGTTAAGTTAGAGATCGTGGTGGCCGATAACATGGCCGATCAGGTGGTTGAAACCATCCAGACCACGGCCAAAACCGAAAAAATCGGTGACGGCAAAATCTTTGTTCTCGACGTGTCCAGCGCGGTGCGCGTGCGGACGGGCGAAACCAATGACGACGCGCTGTAAATCCGCGTGCATCGACAAAAGGAACCTGTTTGACATGACTATCAAATTTCTGCTTCCGTTGGCCGCTGTGGCCGCGGCTGTTACACTGCCGACAATGGGGATCGCGCAAGATGCTGTGGCCCCCACGGGCGATCCGGCTGAACATACGTCTTATATCCTCACCACGCTGTTGTTTTTGATCGGCGGCTTTTTGGTGTTTTGGATGGCGGCGGGCTTCGCCATGCTAGAGGCGGGCCTGGTGCGATCAAAAAACGTGACCATGCAGTTGACCAAAAACATATCCCTGTTTTCGATTGCGGCGATCATGTACTGGTTGGTTGGTTTTGGCATTATGTATCCGGCCGAATGGTTGATCGAAGGATGGCTGGGGCCATTTTTCGCAATCACATCACTAGAACCCGTGGGGGTATCGCCCGCCGAAACGTCGTTGGATTACGTATCCGTTGGATCGAATTTCTTTTTCCAGTTGATGTTTTGTGCCACGACCGCCTCAATCGTATCGGGCACATTGGCAGAACGCATTAAATTGTGGCCATTCTTGATCTTTGTTGTGGTGTTGACGGGCTTTATTTACCCCATCGAAGCATCCTGGCAGTGGGGTGGCGGATGGTTGGCCGAAGCTGGGTTTTCCGATTTTGCCGGATCAACGTTGGTTCATGCCGCCGGTGGGTTTGCCGCCCTGGCAGGGGCCATTGTTTTGGGCCCACGCCTTGGCAAATACAAAGACGGCAAAATCAACCCGATGCCAGGGTCGAACCTGGCGTTGGCAACGTTGGGCACGTTTATATTGTGGCTGGGTTGGTTTGGGTTTAACGGCGGATCACAGTTGGCCATGGGCACTGTGGGCGATGTGGCCGACGTGTCGCGGATTTTCGCCAACACAAATATGGCCGCCGCCGCCGGGGCGATCGCCGCATTGATCCTAACGCAAGTGATCTTTGGCAAAGCAGACTTGACCATGGTGCTTAATGGTGCACTGGCGGGGTTGGTATCAATCACCGCTGGGCCGCTTGATCCATCGTTGTTTGGGGCATTGTGGATTGGTGCCGTTGGTGGGGTTATCGTTGTTATCACGGTTCCGTTGTTGGATCGGGTAAAAATTGACGATGTGGTTGGGGCGATTCCGGTGCACCTGATTGCGGGATTCTGGGGCACGTTGGCCGTTCCCTTTTATACCGAAGGCACCAGTTTCGCCACGCAGATTGTTGGGTTTGCATCCATCGGTGCCTTTGTGTTTATCACATCGTTGGTGGTTTGGTTCATCCTAAAAACAATCGTGGGCTTGCGCGCCTCGGAAGAGGATGAATTGGCGGGTCTCGACACCGCTGAATTAGGGATGGAAGCCTACCCGGATTTCACGAACAATTAAGGGTTGAGCATTGGGTTTTGGGGCGGATATTCGGCC
>CALFSY010000150.1 GCA_937916365.1 uncultured Jannaschia sp.
GAACGGATGCTGGCGGGTTTCGGCGCAGAGATCACGACCGAAACCGGCCCAAAAGGTCATACCATCACCCTAACCGGTCAACCGGAATTGCAGCCAACCCCTATCAACGTGCCGCGCGATCCATCCTCGGCCGCGTTTCCCGTGTGCGCCGCCTTGATTACCGAAGGATCGGATGTTTTGGTGCCCAATATCGGGCTAAACCCAACCCGTGCAGGATTATTTGATACGTTGATTGACATGGGTGCGGATTTACAATTTGAAAATCGCCGTGAAACAGGGGGCGAACCCGTGGCCGATCTACGTGCACGGTTTTCACCCAATCTTACAGGTATTGACGTGCCGCCCGCACGCGCGGCCAGCATGATCGACGAGTACCCGATTCTATCGGTTGTTGCCGCGTGTGCAGAGGGCCGAACAACCATGCACGGCGTGGCCGAATTGCGCATAAAAGAAAGCGACCGCATTGCCGCAATGGCCGATGGGTTGCGCGCCAATGGGGTTGTTGTCAACGATGGGCCGGATTGGTGGGCCGTTATCGGGCGTGGCCCCGGTGGAGTGCCCGGCGGGGGATTAGCACAAACACAGTTGGACCATCGGATTGCAATGTCGTTTCTGTGCCTGGGCCTTGCCACGCAAACCCCCGTCACCATTGACGACGCATCACCCGTTACAACCAGCTTTCCAAGATTTGAAGAATTGATGCAATCTCTGGGTGCCCGATTCGAACGGGCAGACCAATAAGCATAAACACGAAAGAGGGGAAAATGATTACGGGTTCATGTTTATGCGGCGACGTGCATTTCACGATCAACGCGCCTTTGGGGGCTGTCACGGGTTGCCATTGCACACAGTGTCGCAAAGTTACCGGCCATCACAGTGCCGCTGTGCCAACGCCATGGGATACAATTACCATCACGGGCACACCAAAATGGTTCAACAGCTCTGCCACCGCGCGACGGGGATTTTGCGGTCGCTGCGGATCGTATCTGTTTTGGGAAGAATACGACGGCCTGGTCTATATTTCCGCTGGTGTGTTGGACGGGGAAACCGGGCTACACATGGACGGGCATATTTTTTATGGCGACAAGGGCGATTATTATCGCGTGGGCGAGGTCTTGCCATGTTACAAAACGGGCCGGTCGGGCCCTGAGGTAACACCATGATTGCGACCGGTGGATGCCTCTGCGGGGCGGTGTCATATGATGTGACCGGCCCATTGCGGCCTGTTGTTGCGTGCCATTGCACCCAGTGCCGTAAAACCAGCGGGCACCACGTGGCCGCAACATCGGCCCCCCGCGACACAGTCACAATCCGCGGAAATGTCACATGGTATGTGTCCAGCCCCAACGCACGGCGCGGATTTTGTGGGATTTGTGGGGCAAACCTATTTTGGGATGGCCCCGGTGGAAATCTTTCAATTTTTGCAGGCACCTTTGATGGGGACCCCGGTGTGCAGTTGATCGGACATATTTTTTGCGCAGATAAAGGTGCATATTATACAATCAATGATGGCCTACCTCAGGCCGTCCAGGACGATCCCAACCTAACAACGCAGGTTGTGACGTGACCTTTACTGTGGCCATCGACGGCCCCGCCGCCGCCGGCAAGGGCACAATCGCGCGGGCCATCGCGGCCAAATTCGGTTTTGCCCATTTGGATACGGGCCTGCTATACCGTGCGGTCGGGCGACGGGTTTTAGAGGGTCAAGACCCGGTCTTTGCCGCACAAAACCTTTGTGCAAAAGATATAGCAGACGAAAATGCCCTCCGCGCACCAGGCGTCGCGCAGGCAGCATCTGAAATTGCGGCCATGCCGGATGTCCGGCTTGTCTTGATAGACTTTCAACGCGCCTTTGCCCTACGTCCTGGGGGTGCGGTTTTGGATGGGCGGGATATTGGCACCGTAATCTGCCCCATGGCAGAGGTGAAATTGTTCGTAACCGCCAATGACACGATTCGCGCGCACCGGCGATTGGCTGAACTAGACAATCGCGGGCACAAAACAGATTTCGCGACTGTTCTGGCCGATCTGCGTGCGCGCGATGCCCGTGATGCCGCGCGGCACGCGGCCCCTATGGTCGCGGCGCACGACGCCATCATACTTGATACGTCAATCCTAAGCATTCATCAGGCTGTGGCCCGCGCGCTTGATATAGTTATTGCAAAACGGGGATAGAAACGTTCTGGCTTGCCGCATACGCCTTTCTACCAATAAGGCACAGGGTGGCACCCCCGGTTTTGAAACCAACCAATTCCACCACCACCCTGCAAAGCCCCTTGCACACCGCAAACCAAACCAGTATGAAATAAATATGTCGCAAAGGTGAAAACACCGCAACGCATAAGATACAGGTAGGGTCGGATATTTCCGGCCCTCTTTCGTGTTAGCGGATTGCCAAAGACCAACCCAAGACCGGCGGACACAACCGCACGGCCAGCCAGATCAAATGTAAAGGATTACGAACCGGCATGTGCGCCAAAGTAAGTTTAGAGGAATTCGAAACCCTCCTTAACGAAAGTTTCGAAATTGACACCCCCCAAGAAGGCCACGTTGTCAAAGGCAAGGTGATCGCGATCGAAGCGGGCCAGGCCATTATCGACGTGGGCTATAAAATGGAAGGCCGGGTCGAATTAAAAGAATTTGCCAACCCAGGCACACCACCCGAAATTGCAATCGGTGATGAGGTAGATGTGTATCTGCGCACCGTGGAAAACGCAAAAGGTGAGGCCGTTTTAAGCCATGAAATGGCCCGCCGCGAGGCCGCGTGGGACCGCCTGGAAAAAGCTTGCACCGCAGAGGAACGTGTGGAAGGCGCCATTTTCGGGCGGGTTAAAGGCGGCTTTACTGTTGATTTAGGGGGCGCAGTGGCCTTTTTGCCCGGATCGCAGGTTGATGTGCGCCCCGTGCGTGATGCGGGCCCGCTTATGGGATTAAAACAACCCTTTCAAATCCTTAAAATGGACCGGAGACGCGGCAACATCGTCGTATCACGCCGCGCAATATTAGAAGAAAGCCGCGCCGAACAACGCGCCGAGGTTATTGGCAAACTAAGCGAAGGCGATGTTTTAGACGGCGTAGTCAAAAATATTACCGAATACGGCGCATTTGTTGATTTGGGCGGCGTGGACGGGTTGTTACACGTCACCGATATGGCCTGGCGCCGCGTAAGTGACCCCAAAGAAATTCTAACCATTGGTGAAACCATCAAGGTGCAGGTCGTCAAAATCAACAAAGACACCCACCGAATCAGCCTTGGCATGAAACAGTTGATGGCCGATCCATGGGATTCCGTGATCGAAAAATACGTGTTGGAATCGGTGCATACCGGACGGGTCACCAACATCACCGATTACGGCGCTTTTGTCGAATTAGAACCCGGCGTCGAAGGTTTGGTGCATGTTTCAGAAATGTCATGGACCAAGAAAAATGTTCATCCAGGCAAAATTGTGTCCACCAGCCAAGAGGTTGAGGTCATGGTCCTGGAAATCGACAGTGTGAAACGCCGCGTGTCCCTGGGCCTAAAACAAACGATGCGCAATCCATGGGAACTGTTCGAAGAACAATTCCCCGTCGATACGCAAGTTGAGGGTGAGGTCAAAAACATCACCGAATTTGGTTTGTTTATCGGTCTGGAAAACGACGTCGACGGTATGGTGCATCTGTCCGATTTAACATGGGATGGAAATGGCGAAGAGGCCATCGCCAACTATCGCGAAGGTGACATGGTCAAAGCCGTGGTCATGGAAATCGACACGGAAAAAGAACGTATTTCATTGTCGATCAAAGCGGTAGAAGGCGATCCATTCGCGCAGGTCGTAGATGGCGTCAAACGTGGCTCGGTCATCACGGTTGAGGTCACGGCCATCGAAGACGGCGGGATTGAAGTTGAATACCAAGGCACAAAATCATTCATTCGTCGCTCGGATCTATCGCGTGACCGGGCCGAACAACGCCCCGAACGATTTCAAGTGGGCGATAAGGTCGATGCACGTGTTACCAGTATTGATGGAAAAACGCGCCGTCTAAGCCTATCAATCAAAGCCCGCGAAATTGCCGAGGAAAAAGAGGCCGTCGCCCAATATGGGTCCAGCGATTCGGGCGCATCACTTGGCGATATTCTGGGCGCTGCGTTGAAACGCGACGAAAACTAAAATGCCGTTTCGCGGGCCCGGTCACCAAAAGGACCCGCGAACCATTGATGTTTTCTATACAGGGCTTGCACCCGTTTGCGATGAAAACCTGCGCCGATTTTATGCCCTATGTCATCCCAAGATCCCTAAAATTACAACGGGGTTAAGCCATGGCGCATATCATTGTTTTGGGTAACGAAAAGGGTGGATCGGGCAAATCGACAACGGCCATTCATGTGGCCACTGCCCTGGCACGTATGGGATGGATCACGCGGGCGTTGGATTTAGACCTGCGGCAACGCAGCTTTGGGCGTTATATCGAAAACCGGCAGGCCACGTTGAACAAACGCGGGCTGGCAACGCCAAGCCCGATATTCACACATCTTCCCGGGCTAGACGCCAACACCCCGCATTTAGATGATACATTGCTTGACCAACGCTTTGATGCAGCGATTGGTGATTTACACCCCAATTGCGATTTTATTGTGATTGATTGCCCGGGCGCTCACACCCAATTAAGCCAACGGGCGCACGGATTGGCCGATACACTTATTACCCCGATGAATGACAGTTTCATTGATTTCGACGTTTTGGCGCGGGTCGCCTCCGATACATATGATATTGAAAAGCCAAGTTTTTATTCAGAAATGGTTTGGAAAGCACGACAAACCAGGGCCCACATGGGCCGTGCGCCCATTGATTGGTTGGTTCTGCGCAACCGATTGGGGATCCAAGAAATGCACAACAAACGCCGGGTCGGCCGTGCGTTGGACATTTTATCAAAACGCATTGGATTTCGCGTTGCAGCCGGGTTTTCAGAACGGGTTATTTTTCGGGAAATGTTTCCGATGGGCCTAACGTTGCTGGACCTTCCCGATTTGGGGGTTGAACGGTTAAGTATATCAAACCTTGCCGCACGGCAGGAATTGCGCGATTTGGTGAAGGCGCTTAATTTGCCTAACGTTAGCGTGGATTTTTGAACGTTAAACCGCGCAAAGTATAACCCACAACCCCATAGCACTGTGAAATCAGGGCGCGGGAAATCCTTAGGCGCGCACCTTTTCTTCATAGGCTTGCATAATGTCGCGGGCCATTGCGCCTACCTCAAACGTATAATCGCCGATTTGCGCCACTGGTGTCACTTCTGCCGCTGTGCCGGTGAGCCAACATTGTTGAAACCCTTCTAATTCCCCCGGTTCTATGTGGCGTTCATGCACCTTGATTTGGCGATCTTCTAACAGGCCGATCACAGCTTGGCGCGTGATACCATTCAAAAAACAATCGGGCAGCGGTGTGTGCACCTCGCCGTCTTTGAGGAAAAAGATATTTGCGCCTGTCGCTTCGGCAACGTAGCCGCGATAATCAAACATCATGGCATCGGAAAAACCCTTTGCCTCGGCCGTGTGTTTCGACATGGTGCAAATCATATAAAGACCAGCGGCCTTTGCATGGCTTGGGATGGTTTCGGGGCTGGGGCGTTTCCATTGGGAAATATCAAGGCGCGCGCCTTGCGTTTTTGCATCTCCATAATACGCCCCCCATTCCCATGCTGCGATGGCCAAATGCACCACATTGCGGGCGGCGGCCACGCCCATATCTTGCCCCGATCCACGCCAGGCAACGGGGCGCACATACGCATTCTTTAACCCGTTGGCGTGTATGACGGCGTATTTCGCCGCCTCGATTTCATCGACGGTCCAAGGTATTTCCATATCAATCATACGGCCAGACGCCAAAAGACGTTCGGAATGTTTGCGGCTTTCAAAAATCGTGCCGTTATAGGCACGTTCACCTTCAAACACGGATGAGGCATAGTGCATGGCGTGGGTTAAAATGTGCACCTGTGCCGTGCGCCACGGCCGCATGTGGCCATCCATCCATATCATTCCATCCCGATCATCATAGGCCCGATCATCATAGGGGTGTGTCATTGATCCACCTGTTTAATGTATGTGATTACGCCAAAATTTGACGCGGGGTATGTAGTATGTGCAAACTATGGGCATAGCGCTGCGCATAAAATCTGCTTTCCGCTATCAATCTATTCTTGGAAAGTCAACAAAGCTGACTTAAAATTACGGTCACATAACGAAAACCGCGAAAGGACAATCATGGTGGATCGCACCACAACGGCCATCGGCACAGGGGGCGAAAGCCTTTTGTTTTTGACCGACGATCAACTTCGCAGCGGGATTGAAGCAATGTTTTTTGCTTATCGCGGGTTCACCGCCGATCCAGACCGTATTTTACAACACTATGGCTACGGCAGAGCCCATCATCGCGCGGTGCATTTCATCAAACGCAACCCAGGCACAACAGTGACCAACCTGTTGAACATTTTGGGGGTGACCAAACAATCACTCAACCGTGTTTTGCGCACCTTGATGCACGACGGCTGGGTCGAAAGCCGCGTGGGGATCAAAGACAAACGCACACGCCACCTATACCTAACCGACAAAGGCACCGCCTTGGAACGCGACCTGAGTGAGGCGCAAAAACGCCGGGTGCGCAATGCCTTTCGCACCGCTGGCCCCGAGGCCGTTGCCGGATTTCGCAAAGTTTTAGAACACATGATGGATCCCGATTTGAGACACCACTACCATGCGACCCTTGAAGGGACGCGATGATGGACGTGGGCGCGCATGTGTTGATCGTTGACGATGACGAACGCATTCGGGGGCTGTTGCAAAAGTTTCTGATGCGCAATGGCTTTATGGCCAGTATCGCACACGATGCAGCCCACGCGCGGCGCCTATTGCAAGGGTTGGTGTTCGATCTGATTATCCTAGATGTGATGATGCCCGGCGAAGACGGCATTAGCCTGTGCAACGACATTCGCCAAAGCCACGACACACCTATTTTATTGCTGACCGCGCGGGGCGACGCCCCCGACCGCATCACGGGGTTAGAGGCCGGGGCGGACGACTATTTACCGAAACCTTTTGAACCAAAGGAATTATTGCTTCGCCTCAACGCTATTCTACGACGCACCCCACAACCGGCGCAGGATCTTTCTGTGCCGCAAATTTTATACCTAGGGCCGGTTCGATATGATCTGGAACGGGGTGAAATGTGGCACGACACCAATCCCGTGCGCCTAACCACAACCGAAGCGGCGTTGATGCATGTTTTTTCCACCCGCGTGAACGAAACGTTGAGCCGCGCAGATTTGGTTGAAATACTAAATCGCGGCAAAAACTTTCCAACCGAACATATCCAAGAACGGGCGGTGGACGTTCAGATCACGCGGCTGCGGCGAAAGATCGAGGTCAACCCAAAACAACCACGCTATTTACAAACAGTGCGCGGGGTCGGTTATACATTGGTGCCAGATTGATCGGAACGTATAACTATGCCCACGCTGATTGTCGAAAATTCCTATGGAATGGCCCATGAAACCCCGCCCGAACATCCAGAACGGGTTGCCCGCCTAACGGCGGTGAACGCCGCCCTTTCCACGCCCCGTTTTGCCCAACTGCACCGATGTTTGGCCCCCATCGCGGAAGAGGCCGTTTTACGCCTGGCCCATCCGCAAAATTATATCGATAATATACGTGACGCGATACCAAATCGCGGGATAACCCCGATTGATGCCGATACCTACGCCAGCGCAGGATCGTGGAACGCGGCGCTGGCCGGTGTGGGCGGATGTATCACCGCCGTTGATACTGTTTTGAACGGCACGGCCCAAAATGCCTTTGTCGCCACGCGTCCCCCCGGCCACCATGCCGAACGAAACCGCGCGATGGGATTTTGCCTGTTTTCCAATATCGCAATCGCAGCCCGCCATGCGTTGGAAAATCGCGGGCTTGAACGGGTCGCTATTATCGATTTTGACGTCCATCACGGCAATGGCACACAAGATGTCATGTGGGATGAATCCCGCGCTTTGTTCATCTCATCCCACCAAATGCCGCTATACCCCGGCACAGGGGCCGCATCGGAACAGGGGGCATCGCGCAACGTCTTAAACGTGCCTTTACCACCCGGATCAGACGGTGCAACGATGCGCCGGATTTATGAAGATACTATATTTCCACGGCTACGCGTATGGAATCCGGATTTAATTCTTGTTTCAGCGGGCTTTGACGCCCATGCTAACGATCCGCTTGCCAATCTTATGTGGCAGGCCGATGATTTTGCCTGGATCACCAAGGGCCTGTGCAATGTGGCCGCCGATATATGCCAGGGGCGCGTGGTTGCCTGCCTTGAAGGCGGATACGACACGCAGGCGTTGGCCGAATCGGTAACCGCGCACGTGGCCGAATTGATGGAGCACACCACATGAATAATAAAAAACCCATAGCAGACATGACCTTTGAAGATGCAATCAAAGCCTTAGAACAGGTCGTGTCAGCCCTTGATCGCGGCGATGTCACATTGGAAGACTCGATCGCGCTTTATGAGCGCGGCGCAGCGTTAAAAACCCATTGTGAAACAAAGCTAAAAGAGGCGGAGGAAAAGGTCGCCCAAATCACCCTAGATACAAATGACCAACCCACCGGCACCAAGCCTGTCGAGGGGCTTTGACCCTGTGTTTCAATCCACCTTAAATGCGGCACAAGATGCCATCGGCAATTTTCTGGCGGACCAATTCGGCAAACTTGCCCCCCATCGCCTAACCGATGGTATGCGCTATGCTACGGCGGGGGGGAAACGCCTGCGCGGATTTTTGGCGTTGGAAACCGGACAAATGTTTGATGTGCCGCGCATGCAGACACTGCATACCGCCGCAGCCGTAGAATGTTTACATGCCTACAGTTTGGTGCACGATGATTTACCCTGCATGGACAATGATGACCTGCGCCGTGGGCAGCCAACCGTGCATGTGAAATGGGATGAGGCCACGGCCATTTTGGTGGGCGACGCGCTGCATACCTATGCGTTTGAACTGTTAACGCGGGGCGCGATTGGGGATGCAAATCAACGGGTCGCGCTTATTTCTGGGCTGGCCCGTGCCGCAGGGGCGGACGGGATGGTTTGGGGTCAGGCCCAAGACATTGCCGCCGAAACTACACCCAAATTGGGGCTGGCGGATATTGTGGCGTTGCAACGCAATAAAACCGGCCGCTTGATTGAATGGGCGGCGGAATCGGGTGCCATTCTGGGCAAGGCCGATCCAAAACCACTGCGCGATTATGGGGCCGCCCTGGGCCTTGCATTTCAAATCATGGACGATGTTTTAGATGTTGAAGGCAATGCAAAAACTGTGGGAAAGTCCTTGCGCAAGGACGCAACCGCCGGAAAAGCAACGTTTGTGTCGCTATTGGGTGTTGACGCCGCCAAAACGCGCGCCAAAGAATTGGTAAAGCAGGCCGAAACCGCATTAGATGCCTTCGGGGATCGGGCAAATGCGCTACGCGGTCTTGTGCGTTATGTCATCACGCGGGATAAATAAAAAACAAAAACATGTCTTCATCCCACACACCATATCGTAGGAAAGGACCGGTTCAATGACCCGCGCACCACACACACCAACGCTGGACCGTGCGCCCGATCCACAAGCATTAAAGCGGTTAGATGATGCAGATTTGCGCCGTGTCGCCGATGAATTGCGGGCGGAAACGGTTGGCGTTGTGTCCGAAACCGGTGGGCATTTGGGCGCGGGCCTTGGTGTGGTGGAATTAACAGTGGCGTTGCACGCCGTGTTCGATACCCCGCGCGACAAAGTAATCTGGGATGTCAGCCACCAATGTTATCCCCATAAAATCTTAACCGGGCGGCGCGATCGTATCCGCACCCTGCGCCAAAAAGACGGGCTAAGCGGATTTACCAAACGGGTTGAATCACCCTATGACCCATTTGGTGCGGCCCATTCATCAACCAGTATTTCCGCCGCACTTGGCTATGCCGTGGCGCGCGATTTGGGCGGGGATTGTGCCACCGGCCATGGCGATGTGATTGCCATTATCGGCGACGGCGCGATGAGCGCGGGCCTGGCCTATGAGGCGATGAACAACGCCGGGCACTTGGGCAAGCGGTTGATCGTCATCCTAAATGATAATGAAATGAGCATCGCCCCCCCCACCGGTGCGATGTCGGCCTATTTATCGCGGCTTTATGCCGGCGCCCCGTTCCAAGATTTGAAAGCCGCCGCCAAAGGCGCCGCGGCATTTCTGCCCGGTCCCTTACGCGAAGGGGCGCGCAAAGCCAAAGAATTGCTAAAATCCGCTACAGTGGGCGGCACACTGTTTGAAGAGCTGGGGTTTTCCTATGTTGGCCCGATTGATGGGCACGATATGGATCAAATCCTGGCGATACTACGCACCGTCAAGGCACGCGCCGATGGTCCAACGTTGATCCATGTCATTACGGAAAAAGGCAAAGGATACGCAGAACACCGCCCCGACAAGGGCCACGCAACCGCCAAATTCGACGTTGCCACCGGCGAACAGAAAAAAGCACCGTCAAACGCCCCATCCTATACCAAAGTGTTTGCCCGCAGCCTCATCAAAGAAGCAGAAGACGACGCGAAAATCACCGCCGTTACCGCCGCCATGCCCGATGGCACCGGTCTAAACCTGTTTGCCGAACGGTTTCCCGATCGTTGTTTTGATGTGGGCATTGCCGAACAACACGCCGTGACGTTTTGTGCCGGTATGGCAGCGGGGGGGTTAAAACCCGTGTGCGCGCTTTATTCTACCTTTTTGCAGCGCGGGTATGATCAAGTGGTGCATGATGTCGCCATTCAACGGCTGCCTGTGCGGTTTGCCATCGATCGCGCCGGTTTGGTTGGGGCCGATGGTGCCACCCACGCCGGAAGTTATGACATCGCATTTTTGGCGAACCTTCCCGATTTCGTGGTCATGGCCGCCGCGGATGAGGCCGAGCTTGTGCACATGGTGCGCACGGCGCTTGCCATTGACGACCGCCCCTCGGCCTTTCGGTTTCCCCGTGGGGAAGGCGTGGGCGTTGATATGCCGGAACGTGGCCAGGTTTTAGATATCGGCAAAGGGCGCATGATTGCAGAAGGCGATGGCATCGCCATCCTGAATTTTGGTGCCCGATTGAAAGAGGTGTTAGAGGCCGCCGATACATTGGCACAGCACGGCATAACCCCCACCATTGCCGACGCGCGGTTTGCCAAACCATTGGATCGGGATCTGATCCTACAAATGGCCCGCCATCACGCAGGCCTTATCACTGTTGAGGAAGGCGCCGTAGGCGGATTTGGATCGCATGTTGCGCATATGTTAGCCGAACATGGGATATTTGACACAGGGCTAAAATACCGTGCGATGGTTCTGCCCGATCACTTTATAGATCAGTCCAGCCCGCACGATATGTATACTGTGGCCCGTATGAACGCCGATGACATCGTTTCCAAAGTTATGGAAATAGCCGCCAATCATCAACAAAGTTCAAATTCGGCAACTATTTCACGGCTGCACAGATAAGCAGCATTCCGCCAATTAAACCTACCTACACCAAAACATGGCGCATCTTAAAAGGCTTAGGTTTTATAGGCAGGGTTATCTTTGTCGAGCATACGGAGCAAACCCGCCCATTCCGTTTTCCCGTCATAGTTGTAATGTTCGGATTTTGCCATTTCATCTTGGTAACGCGCAACCTTTTGCGAATCGATCAAATGCAGTGGGCGGCCCATTGACAGGGTTTTGATTTGCGCCGAACAGGTTTGCCGCAAGAAATAAGCGCGGAAAAATGCCTCCGCCGCTGTGGTGCCTAATGTATAATAGCCGTGGTTGCGGCTTATAAGGATGTGATGTTGGCCAAGCGTGCGGACAAAATGATCGCCGAATTCATCATCCTCTTCAAATTCATATTCAATATATCCCAAGATATTGCCCAGATAGACAGCCGGTTGGTTCAATGGCAAAAGCCCGTCTTCGATTGATCCAACGGCCATGACCTCCTCCTCATGGCCATGCACAAAAAACATAGCATCGGGGCGGGATCCGAAAATCCATTGGCACAGGTTTTGCCCACCGTCATTTAACCAGGGCGCGTTGGGATCAACGGCATGTCCATCGGGGCCGATTTTGACCATGGCGGATGCGGTCGCTTCCTCCCAAAACATGCCGTAGGGGTGCACCAGATAATGGTCTGGCTGATCCGGAACGCGCGCGGCCACAACGCCATTGGCAAGATCGGACATACCATAATGGGCCAAAATCCGAAATGTTGCGGCCAAATCGACACGGGCATTCCATTCGGCCTCGGAACATATTGGTTTCGTGGGGTCAATTTGGTTCATTGCTTTTATCCTAGTTTTGGGGTGGTTTCATTTGCGTTGGTCGTAAAATTAACAACGACCGCTGGCCGATGT
>CALFSY010000151.1 GCA_937916365.1 uncultured Jannaschia sp.
AATTGGCAAAAATCAAAGATAATAAAATCATTGTGCGGCGTGATTGGGCAAAGGATGCAGAAAAAATCAAAGGCGCCTTTGCCATCGCGCGTGATTTGGCCCGAGTATGCAAAAGGATAAAGGTGCGCATCTGTGATACGTTATTCACAATGATTTCGCGGCCTCACTGGGCATCCAACACATGAATATGACCCCAAACCCCGATGCGATGCACGACGCCCATATCAATGGCAGGGCTGTGCCGTCATATAACTGCCCGATCAAGGCGCCTATTGTCGCGCCCCCTACCGTGGAAATAGCCCCCATGACCGAGGCGGCCATACCCGCGACATGGCCCAAATGTTCTAGGGCAAGTGCATTAAGATTACCTATGGTAAATCCGGCCATTGCAAAGACCGTAACGCTCCACCCCAAAAACATCCAAAACCCTGCGCCATCCCAAAAAATTATTGGAATAAGCACGATAAACGATCCACCCGCCTGTAAGATCAATGCACGGTTGACAAGTTTGCCCATGCCCAGGCTGGTCACCAACCACCCATTGATTGGGGCGGCAGGTGCGGCGGCAACGGCGATTAGGGCAAACCAATATGCAAACCCCATATCCCGCCCATAGGTTTCAGCAATAAGGGGTTGGATCGAAGACAACGTGCCAAATAATACGCCAAAGACCAAGATTTGCACCAATATCGATACTTGCATTTGTTTATGTGCTAAACTTTCGCGCATTGCCCCCCACAGTGCGCGGTGTCCTAATCCTCGCCGTGCCGATGGGGGCAAGGTTTCGGGTTGGCGCAACATCAGCCACCCAATCGCCAGAAACGCAAACATCACAAAGGCCAAAAAGATCGCACGCCAACCAAAGCCAACGATAATGAATGCACCGATCATGGGCGCAACGGCGGGGAAAATTGTAAAGATCAGCATGGCAAACGACATAATACGCGCCATTTGCCGTCCGGCATATAGATCGCGGATGATCGCCGTGCTTACAATACGGGGGCCCGCCGCCCCTAATCCTTGTATAACGCGCGCTGCTAACATCCATTCCAGGCTGTTCGCGGCCCAGGCTAATGTTGCGCCTACAATATATAATCCACCGCTGGCTAGGATAATTGATTTGCGCCCAAACGTATCCGACAGTGGCCCCACCACCAACGTTCCAACGCCAAGCCCCAAAATAAAGCTGGTTAAAACCAGTTGCGCCAGATTTGGGGCATCAGGTGACAATGTTGCGGCAATATCAGGCAGCGCGGGTAACATCGCATCAATGGAAAAGGCCACCATGGCATACAACACCCCCATCAAGGCAATGAATTCCGCCGTCAATAGGCGCCGTGGGAGTGTTTTCGTGACGATTTCGGTCATGCAGTGGCCGGGGTCTGGGCCGTGATGTCGTCAATGATGTTGATCCAAAGGTTGGTGGGGCGTGCACCGCGCAAAACATGTTGCCCGCCGATGATAAAGGTTGGCACACCGGTCACCCCACGGGCGCGGGCATGGGCATCGCGCGCGCGAATATCCTGTGCGTCGGTATCGCCGCTCAGTAATTTTTCAATCATTGTGCGGTCTAATTTTACGTCCTCGGCCAAATCCACCAAAACCATTGGGTTGCCAATATCGCGCCCCTCTTGGAAATAGGCCTTAAATAGCGCTTCTTTCATAGGGGTTTGTCGATGTTCAAATCCTGCCCAGTGCAGCACACGATGTGCATCCAATGTGTTGGGTGTGCGCGTGATGGCATCAAGGTTTAGTGTGAGGCCAGCATCCTTTGCATGGTCAATTATGGGGGCATAGGCCTGTGCAGCGCCTTCGCGCCCGCCGAATTTTGCCTCTAAATATGCGCGCCGATCCATACCTTTTGGCGACATGTCAGGATTTAATTGAAACGGATGCCATTCGATTTCAAACGGATGATTGGGCCGTGCCGCCAATGCGCGGGTTAAATATGTCCACCCGATAAAACACCACGGGCAAATCGGGTCGGATAATATATCTATTTTCATCATATACTTAATCTCCAATTTTGTTATAACAGGGACATAAAACGATGGGGGTATGAAGATACCATCCAAACATTACCTTTGCCACATAGCAACAAAATGTCCACGCCCTATGGTGCCCATGTTAACTGTATTTAACCTTGGGTCTTTGAATGGTGCGACATGGGGTATCCAATCAAAATGCGAACCTAAACACAT
>CALFSY010000152.1 GCA_937916365.1 uncultured Jannaschia sp.
CGGTCACGTGTGGTAAGATGTGTTAGGATCGACAACATATCATCCCCCCATCCGGCATGTGCAGGATACGAGGTTGTGGCGGCCTCAACCAAAAACGTAGTTTCAGGCAGAGGTTTGGCATAGATCAACGGCGTTTCGGGGAAAACCGTGACCATCACAGTACGCACCATCGCCCCTCCCAACAGGCGCATTTTTTGGCCTTTCGTTGTAAAGGCGCGATGCAAAATACTGTCGTGCCCTAGATCCGCCAAGTTACGCCCGATTGCATTATAACAATATCGGGCGGCAAAAATACCCGGGCGGGCGGTGAAAGGTAGGCGTCTGATACCGGGGTCCGCACGCCGGTATAAACGCGCGGCCTCGGCCAATAAACGGGCAACCATATCCCGAATATCGTTTGTGGCCATCGGTGCGGATAGAAAGGTTTCGGGATCAATCCCTCGCCCTGCAAACCAATCTATCGGCAGGTAAAGCCGCCCTGCACGGGCATCTTCGCCCACGTCACGGGCGATATTGGTCAGTTGCATCGCAACCCCCAAATCGCACGCGCGGGCCAGCGTATGCCGATCACGCACACCCATTAAAACACACATCATGGCCCCCACGGCGGCGGCAACACGCGCCGCATAGGCACGCACATCGCCTAGGCTGTCATACCGTCGCCCCATTGCATCCCAGGTCAGACCTTCCAACAATGCCTCGGGCAATGCGCGGGGCATGTCATAGGTTTCAATCAACGCTGCCAGGGCACGGTCAGCCGGGGCATTTTCGGGGCGCCCTGCATACGCGCGGTCCAACCGGCGGTATAATTCGGTAACTGCGGTTGATTTATGGACGCCTTCATCAACCGCATCATCGGCCAGACGGCAAAATGCGTAAAGCGCCAATGCCGGATCCCGGAATGCCGCGGGCAACAGGGTAGATGCCGCATAAAACGAATGCGATCCGGCGCGAATGGCCGCACGACATTGGGCCAAATCATGATTATCTATCATTCTGCTGCGACCTTTGGCGGGGGTGTCGAAAACGACAGGTTCATGGGGCGCGGTGCGGGCGGCACAATTTTATCAACCACTTCTGACGATGTCACAACCGATGGTAATCCCGCACCAGGGTGGGTGCCTGCCCCAACCAGGTATAGGTTTTCAAATTCTTCCGATATGTTGTGGGGGCGAAACCATGCCGATTGAAACATGCGTGGTTCCAATGAAAATCCGGCCCCGTGGGGGCTTAGATACCTAGTTTTGAAGGTTTCAGGGGTAAAAACCATACTGGCCGCCACACGATCCTGAAACCCAGGGATCAAATGTTGGTTCAAAACATCGGCCAAATTCCGTTGATATTGATCGGCCATCGCGGTCCAATCGACGGCGTTTTTGCCGTGCAAGTTTGGCACAGGCGATAGGGCATAAAACGTATCATCCCCGTCCGGGGCGACTGTGGGATCGGTCACCGACGGGCGATGCAGATAGATCGACATATCGTGGGCCAAGTGTCGCCGTTGAAAAATATCGCGTAACAAACCGCGATAACGCGGGCCATTTAGGATCGTGTGATGGCCCACATCGGGCCATAGCTCGCGCGTGCCGCGCGTTCCGAAATACCACACGAACAATCCCATGGACCACCGCGCGCGATTCAGCCTGCGCGCCGTCCATCGCCGTTTTGGGTGGTGCCGCAGCAGATGGTCATATGTGTGCCCTGGATCTGCGTTTGATACCACAAGATCGGCGGCAATGGCGCGCCCATCGGCGGTTTTTACGCCAGTGGTGCGTCCATTGGCGATGGTGATTTCATCAACATCGACACCTTGATGCACTGTGCCGCCTTGGTCGTGCACCACCTTTACCATTGCATCTGCCACCGCCTGCACGCCCCCCATGGCATAATGCACGCCAAACGCTTTTTCGATATGACTGGTTAAGATATAAACAGAGGTGACGTTTGTGGGATCCCCCCCAATAAATAATGGATGAAAACTCAATGCCATGCGCAGGCGTGGATCACGCACGCGGGTTGCCGCATGGGCATAGACCGATCGATCCGCGCGCAGGCGTATAAAGCCCGGCAATGCGCGCACCAAATCCATCAATCTATGCATGGGGCGACGGCCCAAATCCTCAAACCCGAAGGTATAGCGCACCGCCCCATCGCGTAAAAACTGTTGATACCCTGCAACGTCATTTGGGAACATGCGCCCAATTTGTTCTGCCATGGCGGCATCGTTTGTGCCAAACGCGATTTCGGATCCATCATGCCAGCGTATTTTGTAAAATGGGTCAACAGGGCGCAAATCGACATCGGTATCGAAATCGCGCCCACAATCTGCCCAAAGCTGCCGAAAGACCCACGGCATGGTAACGATGGTGGGGCCTAGATCGAATCGATGGCCATTTTGCGTAATGCTTGACCCACGTCCGCCCGCACGATCCAATCGATCAAACACCGTGACGCGATACCCCTTGGCGCCCAGGCGCATTGCGGTGCTAAGCCCGCCTAAACCCGCCCCAATTACAATGGCATGGGATGGGGTGGAATAAGAACCGGTGTCTGTCATGACAGGCCCCATTGTGTAAATAATACTTTACAATATGCGATCTTTGCATGATTGACCACCACTGTCTTGCAACGATTTATTCTTTCTATAACAATCATTATATGTCAGATTATGCTGACACTTGGAATATCGGTCATGGATTCTGCCACATTGTGCCTGTATCGCTTTGGCCCCTTATCTGCGCGCATGTGGGCGTTTGCACAGATGGGGTTAGCACGGCGTGCGTTCGCGCGTGTCAAAGGGATTGGCATGGCAAAACTGTGCGGTTCGGGCACGGGCGAGGGATTCACACCTGTTCCGAACACGGGCGTTTACGGAATTTTGGCCACATGGCCTGATCATGCAACGGCGCGGCGCGCATTGTTTGGCGCAGATATATTTCGCCGCTATGGCCGCATGGCGGTTGAACAGTTGACCATATTCGCTACACCCTTATCTGCGCGGGGCATGTGGGATGGCCGCGCGCCCTTTACCCCAAATCCGGCGGCCTATGTCAATGGCCCCGTTGCCATATTAACGCGGGCCACAATTCGGCCCGGCGCTGCGATGGGGTTTTGGCGGTACGAACCGGCAATTTCTGCCGCCATTGGGGCCGATCCGAACGTAATATTCAAAATCGGCATTGGCGAGGCCCCCCTGCTGCGGCAAATTACGTTTTCCATCTGGCCCAATATCGCCTCAATGACCGCCTTTGCACGGCAAGACGGCCCCCACGCCCGCGCGATTCAGGCCGTGCGTGATGGCGATTGGTTTAGCGAGGAATTATATGCCCGGTTTCGCGTGGACGAGGTCCAAGGCACGTGGGCGGGCCGCACGATGCGCATATCATCACGTGCCACGCAATCCTTTGCTACGAAAGTTACGGCGGCATGACCCTAACATCCCAAACTACACATAATGCTACGTTTCCTTTTACTGCCATTGTCGGGCAAGATGAAATGAAACGCGGCCTAATCCTAACGGCGATTGACCCCACGATTGGGGGGATTTTGGTATTCGGCGACCGTGGAACGGGCAAATCAACCGCTGTGCGGGGGTTGGCCGCCCTGTTGCCGCCGATTACGGCGGTGGCCGGTTGCCCCGTAAATTCCCCAAACGAAAACGCCGTGCCCGATTGGGCCGATGTCAATGACCGCACCTTGGTCGAAAAACCCACACCGGTTGTTGATTTACCCTTAGGCGCGACCGAGGATCGGGTGTTAGGCGCGCTTGATTTGGAAAAAGCGCTTACCCAAGGGGAAAAATCATTTGAACCCGGTTTGTTGGCCAAAGCAAACCGCGGCTACCTTTATATTGATGAGGTGAACCTGTTAGAGGATTATTTGGTCGACCTTTTGTTAGACGTAGCGCAATCGGGTGTGAACGTTGTCGAACGCGAAGGTTTGTCGATCCGCCATGCCGCCCGATTTGTTTTGGTGGGCTCCGGCAATCCAGAGGAGGGCGAGCTGCGCCCCCAACTGTTGGATCGGTTCGGTTTGTCCGTCGATGTCGAAAGCCCCGATGACATTGACCAACGTGTTGAGGCGATCAAACGTCGCGATGCGTATGATCGTGACCCGGCGGGTTTTTTAGACCGGTGGTATGATGCAGAAATGTTGTTGCGCACCCGCATCACCACTGCCCAGGATGCAGTGGCGGATGTGGCGGCCCCCGATGATATTTTACGGGATTGCGCGGCCTTGTGCCTAGCTTTAGGCGCAGACGGGTTGCGCGGCGAATTAACCCTACTGCGTGCCGCCCGTGCGTTGGCCGCGTTTGAGCCCGCGCCGGAAATTACCCGCGATCATCTGCGTGCCGTGGCCGCCTTGGCGCTGCGCCATCGTCTGCGGCGCGATCCGTTGGACGAGGTGGGGTCGACCACCCGTGTGGCGCGCGCGGTTGCACAGGTGTTCGCGTGACTAATCCCGATACTGCCGCGGGCCGATGGGATCGTGCGGCGCTTGCCGTGGCGTGTTTCGCGCTTGATCCCGCCGCTTTGGGGGGGCTATGGCTGCGCGCGCGGGCGGGGCCGGTGCGTGACCGATTTCTTACCGGTCTCATGGCCGCGCTAGGGGGGCAACCGGTGCGCCGATTGCATCCAACAATGTCTGATGAGGCCCTGTTTGGCGGTCTGGATCTCGCCGCGACGCTGGCCCAACATACGCGTGTGCAGACCCGCGGGATGTTGACCGATCCAGGCATTTTAATACTGCCCATGGCTGAACGGGCCACACCCCAGTTTGCGGGGCGGGTGGCGGTGGCGTTGGATGGGCCGGTGGCGGTGTCTTTGGTCGCGCTAGACGAAGGCGTAGACCCCGATGAACGCCTGCCAAACACATTGGCGGATCGTTTGGCGATCCACCTAGATCTGGCGGACCTCGCCTTGGCTGACGCGCCGGAATTGGCCATCGACCAGGCAGATTTAGCCAAGGCGCGGGTGGTATTGCCCCATGTCACCCTTCCGCAAACCGCGATTGAGCAGGTGGTTTCAACGGCCCATGATTTGGGTGTTGTGGGCGCGCGGGGGCCTTTACTAACCCTGGCGGTGGCGCGGGCCGCCGCCGCGCTGGTTGGTGAAACAATGGTGGATGATCCCGATTTGATAACGGCGGTTGAGCTGGTGCTGGCCCCGCGCGCCACACGTTGGCCCGGCGTTGCAGACATGCCTGCGGATCACGCATCACAGGAGCAATCGCCCCCCGGCGAAATGCAACCCGATGAAACGCCATCGCCCCCAATGGATATGCCCCCAGATGCAGGCGATGCGACACTAACGCCGTCGGTGGATATTTTGTTGGAGGCCGCAAAGGCGGTTTTGCCGCCGGATGTTTTGGCGCACATGC
>CALFSY010000153.1 GCA_937916365.1 uncultured Jannaschia sp.
GGTCACCGATGGGCCATCTGCAGGTGCGTTCAGACAATTCCATCAAGCTGATTTTACGGGCCTGTTTTTCAACCTCGGTCACCTTGGCGATGGCCTCGGGGCTGATTTCATTGGGTGATGGTTGTGGCGGCAAGGGTTGGCCAGCGGGCACGATGGGTTTGCGGGGCGTGGTGGCAGGCGGATCGTGCGACACCATCATCGATAAATTCATGGTGCCCGCGGTATCTTCGGGGATTGTGTCTGCCGCGGCCGCGGGTGCATCGGCGGGCGTGGCGTTCTCGGGGGGGTGCGTTGCGCCATCGGCCTCTGCGGTGGTGCCGCCGGACCGGTTAGATAGGCCCAGGCGATGCGCCTTACCAATTACCGCATTGCGGGTCACACCGCCCAATTCCTTTGCGATAAGGCTGGCGGCCTGACCTTCGGCCCACATTTTTTTAAGTTTTTCGACACGTTCGTCGGTCCAAGACATGGGTATCTCCGATGTTCGCGTGGCGCGCGGGCCACGGGGTATGTATGACCTGGGTCTTTGAAATGTTAAATAATGTCCCTGCGCGCCGGATTGAACCCCAATTCAACCGCGATGGCCCCATCATACACCCAGGCACCACCGCACGATTGCCTTTTGCGCGTGCAGGCGATTTTCAGCCTCGTCAAAAATAACCGATTGCGGGCCGTCCAGCACGGCATCGGTGGCCTCTTCCCCGCGATGGGCAGGCAGGCAGTGCATGAACAATGCGTCGGATTTGGTGTGCGCCATTAACGCGGTATCCACCTGATAACCGCGCAGTTGATTGTGCCGCCGTTCGCGGGTGGACGGCGTATCGTGCATGGACACCCAGGTATCGGTCACAACCATATCGGCCTGCGCCACCGCCACAACAGGGTCACGTTCGATGCGGATCTTGGCACCTTTGGCGCGCGCTTCGTCTAAAACTGCCTGCTCAGGGTCCAAGGGTGCGGGGCCGGCAAACGTAAGGTCAAACCCAAATTGACCGGCGGCGTGGGCCAAGCTGGCAAATACATTGTTCCCGTCGCCGCACCAGGTTACGTGGCGGCCCGTAATGGGGCCGCGATGTTCCTCAAACGTTAGAATATCGGCCATAACTTGGCAGGGATGGGTGCGGTTGGTCAGGCCATTGATAACGGGAACAGTGGCGTGTTCGGCCAGTTCCAGCAGGGTGGTTTCCGCAAATGTTCGGATCACAATCAAATCGACATAACGCGACAACACACGCGCGGTGTCTGCAACGCTTTCCCCATGGCCAAGTTGCATATCATTACGTGACAAAACCATGGTTTGGCCGCCCATCTGCCGCATACCCACGTCAAAGCTCACCCGGGTGCGGGTGGACGGTTTTTCAAAAATCAACGCCACCATGTGGTTTTGAAGCGGCTGTTCGGCATCCGGCGCACCCTTGGGCCGGTTGATACGGGCAGATTTGGTTTTCGCCGCCAGGGTCAGCATATCGCGCAAATCCGCGGGGTTGGTTTTATTGATGTCCAAAAAATGGGGCATACGGGGGGATCCTTTGGGAAACATGGGGCGCGCACGCACGATTACCCGCCCTGTTGTTGGAAACTTCTGTTAAAAAACCAAAAATGGTGATGGGTTACGCGGCAGTGCGTCGTCGTTCCAACGCGATTGCGGCGGTATCAAGCCGCGCAACACCTTCGGCCAATTCTTCCTGGCTGATTGTAAGGGCCGGTAAGATCCGCAAAACATTATCGCCCGCAGGCACCACCAAAAGCGCCGCATCATGCACGGCCTTTAACACCTCAAGATGCGGCATCTTACACTTTACCCCCAACATCAGACCCGTTCCACGAACAGAGTCGAATACATCGGGATGCGTTGCAACCAAACCCTCTAACTTTTGGCGCAGGAACCCTGCTTTGGCGTTCACATCATCCAAAAACCCGGGTTTGGTAATTTCGGTCAGCACGGCCTTGCCCACGGCACAGCCCAACGGATTGCCGCCATAGGTTGACCCATGTGTGCCCGCCGTCATGCCCCGTGCGGCGTGCGCGGTTGCCAATACTGCACCCAGAGGGTAACCACCGCCAATGCCTTTGGCCACCATCATAATATCGGGCGTAATTCCGGCCCATTCATGGGCAAACAATTTGCCCGTCCGCCCCATGCCACACTGCACCTCATCAAGGATTAGCAAAAGATCAAATTCGTCGCACAAATCGCGCAAGCCCTTCAAACATTGATCGGGTAATGGTTTAATCCCACTTTCGCCTTGGATGGGTTCCACCATAATTGCGCCCACATCGGGGGCCGCTGCAGCCGCGCGTAAGGCATCATGATCACCAAAAGGCACATGGCGAAATCCAGGTAAAAGCGGTGCAAACCCTTGGGTTAATTTTTCTTGCCCCGCCGCCGAAATTGCAGCCATGGACCGACCATGAAACGCGCCGTCAAAACACAGGATGGTTGGGCGGGCGGGGGTTTCAGCAACGCCATGGTGTTTGCGTGCCATTTTGATGGCCATTTCCGCCGCCTCGGTGCCGGAATTACAAAAAAATACTGTGTCTGCAAAGGTGTGCGCGACCAACATTTCCGCCAACGCCCCCTGTTCGGGCACTGTGTAAAGGTTAGAGATATGCCATAATCTGTCGGTCTGTTCTTTTAACGCGCGCACCAATGCCGGATGACCGTGTCCCAATGCCATAACGGCAATCCCACCTGCAAAATCCAAAAATCGACGACCATCGGCCTCAAGCAGCCAAGATCCCTCACCATACACGAAAGACAAATCTGCCCGTGAATAGTTTGGTAAAACCGGCGCAATCATCGAAAATCTCCTTTCTGCAAGGTATATAACATGCCTTAGTCGATACCGAACGTCAAATATGGTGCCAATCTAAAGGAAACGCAGGGATCAAATCCTGCATCGTTATTCTTCATCCCCCACACCATCTACCGCAATGAGGCCTTGGCACCCCAAAACCCGCCCTTTATACGCAAACATAATACACCATTGGGCATAGGAAAAACCAGATGCAGGGATCAGCGAACCTAAACATCATGATGAAGGCCGCGCGGATGGCTGGGCGATCGCTGGTCAAAGATTTCAAAGAGGTTGAAAACCTGCAAGTTTCGGCCAAAGGCCCAGGTGATTTTGTAAGTCGTGCCGATAAAACCGCAGAACGAATTTTGGTGGAGGAGTTGACACAAGCGCGCCCAAACTATGGTTTTCTGGGCGAAGAAGGCACCGAAATCACCGGCACAGACCCCACGCGACGCTGGATTGTTGATCCGCTTGACGGCACAACAAATTTTTTGCACGGTCTGCCCCATTGGGCAGTATCTATCGGATTGGAACACAAAGGCGACATCGTAGCCGGTGTTGTATATGATCCCGCCAAAGATGAAATGTTTTATGCCGAAAAAGGCCGCGGGGCCTGGTTAAACGAACATCAACGTTTGCGGGTTTCCGGGCGCACACGCATGATCGAATCGGTGTTTGCGACTGGCCTGCCCTTTGGCAACGGTGATAATTTGCCAGAGGCGTTGCAAGATCTTGAACATATATTGCCCAAATGCGCCGGTGTGCGACGGTGGGGGGCCGCAGCGCTTGATTTAGCTTATGTCGCGGCGGGGCGGTATGAAGGGTTTTGGGAACGTGGATTAAAACCCTGGGACATGGCCGCAGGTCTTATTTTAGTGCGTGAGGCCGGCGGCATGACACAACCCATGCAGCGGGGGCAGGATCTGTTAAATGTCGGCGATCTTGTGGCGGCGGCCGAACCCATTTTTGATACCTTTGCCGCATCTGTCCGCGCTCAACCCACCCAAACCTAAGGGTGTAATATAACCGTATTCCTTCATGGGCTGAGACATTGGGGGTGATGTTTGATGCCCCCTGCAAATCATGAGGCCCGCACGCGCAATAGGGCAAATGTGCCATAAACTGCTAATGCAGCCGCCAGCGCCTTTAACGCATCCCACACCAAAAACGGCGCCATCCACCCCGCCCATAGGGTCGACCATGCCTCCCCAAACATCACCGCTGGCCACAAAAGACCTGGCACATAAATCACTGCGGATGCCCCCAACGCCACGGCAAGCGTGGGAAAGATATGGTGCGTCATCCCGCGGTCTGCGGCCCATCCGGCCACTGCAGCCATCGCAATGAATCCCACCAAGAAGCCACCTGTTGGCCCCATCATATAAAGCGTACCACTGTTCCCCCCCGCAAAAACAGGAAGCCCCATCGCACCTTCAACCAGGTAAAGACCCACAGTCGCCGCACCTAGGCGGGCGCCCAACGAAAATCCTACGATAAGAATTGCAATCGTCTGCAACGTCATTGGCACGGGGACCAACGGCACTGACACTTGGGCTGCCAGCGCGATGAAAAGTGTGCCTGCAATCACGCATGCCGCCTGTTGCAAAATGTTCAAAGGCCCGAATGCAAAGACCGCAAGAGTGGTGTGTTGGCGCATGAATGTGACCTCCGCCTAACGAAATCATACTTTTGACGTGTGCGATATCCCCCGGTATTTCGACAAAAGTCAAGCATCCCTTGCCATTGCCCCATAAGCCGTGCACATAATTTATGTATGCCGCACGCACTTGACGGACAAATTGCACTTGTGACCGGGGCCTCACGCGGTCTGGGCGCGGCGTGTGCGGAATGGTTGGCAAACCAAGGCGCGCACGTGGTGGCCGTGGCCCGCACGGTGGGCGGGTTAGAAGCGCTTGATGATCAAATCAAGGCCGCAAACCAGGGCCAAGCAACACTTGCCCCAATGGATGTGACGGATGAAAACGCCATGGCACATCTGTGCCGCAATATCCACGACCGATGGGGGCGGGCGGATATTTGGGTGCATACGGCCATTCATGTCACGGCATTGACCCCTGCATCGCATCTACAACCCACGGATTTAGATCGCATAATTGCGATCAACATACGCGCATTTGCGCGGTTAATTGGGTTGGTGGCGCCTTTGATCACGTTAAGCGAACGCCCACACGCTGTGTTTTTCGACGATGTGTGGGGTTCAAAATTTGCAGGCGCCTATGGAATGGGCAAGGCAGCACAGCGCGCGTTGGTGGCATCTTGGCAGGCTGAGAATGCAAAATTTGGCCCAAAGGTGCATCTGCTACACCCCAAACCCATGGCCACAGCAACCCGCGCGCGATTTTACCCAGGCGAAAATCGTGATATGCTTGCACACCCCCGCAACGAAGCTGCGCGATTGCTGCCGATTGTGCTGCCTTAGCAAAGGTGGCGGAAAGGTTACAAAATAGCCTTGGCGTGGTTTCCAAACACACGTGTGGGAATTCTCGGGGGTGCTATACTGCCGCCTGGCTTACACGCTTAGATTTGGTTTCCGTCAAGTTCGTCGGCAATCGCTTCGGCGCGGGCGGCCAATTCTGCCAATCCATCGGCCATGGTGTCATCCTTATCGGTATGCGGTGGTGCATCTTGTAATTCTGCAATACGGCGCGCACGATCGGCCAAACGCTCATCCGCACTGCGCAACGATTTATCCCGCGCGACCACCTTTGCCTGCAAACTTTCCACATCGTCCTCTAACGTGATGGTTTTGTCTGCTAACATCAGCCCGGCCATCAACAACATCCGATCGGGGGGCATACGCCCCACCTGTTTCAAAATCACATTCGCCTCAGCATCTAAAATTTTTGCCGCAGCCTCTAAAAAATTTTCTTCACCTTCGCGGCAGGCCACAGTGAACGTTCTTCCGCCGATTTCAATTTGCACTTCAGGCATTGGGCTTTTCCTCAAATACCATCGGGTTCATTTCACCCGAAATTCGGTTCAATTCCACCGCCTCAAAGGCGCGGGCGGCGCGCAGGGCAATAATTTCGTCCAGCAATATCGTAGAAAAGTCTGATAGATTTATCTCATCACTTAGGCGAGTTTCTTCGATTTGGACCAAAAGCGCAG
>CALFSY010000154.1 GCA_937916365.1 uncultured Jannaschia sp.
CAAATACTTCGTTCCATGTATAATCATCCGATTTTGTGTAAAAAAATAAAATATCCTGAACTGGGCCCCATCGTTTTGCGCTTGAATGGGAACTGGTGCGTTTCCAAGCAATTTCATTGCGAAAATTCTTTGCCCCAAACACGGCATCAAGCAACAGCTTTAGGTAGTGGCTCGCCGTCGGATCACAATGCAAATATAAACTGCCTGTGGGTTTCAGCACGCGGTGCAGTTCCACCAGCCGCACGGCCATCATGGCCAAATACGCCGTCATCGGGTTTTTGCCCAAAAATCCCACCATCGCATCCAGCATTTTTGCCGCCTCTTGGTGGGGGCTGTCGCGTAAATCCTCCACCGCTTGGCCCGATACCATGTCATCCCATGTCCAGGTATCGTCGAACGCTTGGATTTGCGCGCCCGATGTTTGGCCGCTTTCGTCACGAAACAGGTGCGAATAGGTGGCGTTAGAATTGAACGGCGGGTCCAGGTAAATCAAATCAACGCTGTCGTCCGCAATATGATCGCGCAGGATACGCAGGTTGTCGCCGTAATACAGGTGGTTGGTCATGGCTCGATTGATTATACTATGGAATTGAATAGGCAATCCATACGTGGGGCCAACACATGAAACAACCCAGGGCGTGGCAACGCATGTTATCGGGGCGGCGGCTTGACCTATTGGACCCGACGCCGGTGGATATTGAGATCGAAGACATCGCGCATGGCTTGGCCTTTGTCGCGCGGTGGAACGGGCAAACGCGCGGCGATTATCCGTATTCGGTGGCCGAACACGCGTTGTTGGTGGAACGTATTTGCGGGCGGTTGAAACCCGATTGGCCTGCGAAATGGCGGCTGGCGGCGTTGCTGCACGATGCGCCGGAATACGTGATCGGCGATATGATTTCCCCGGTTAAGGCGGCGGTGGGCCCAGGGTATGGCGCGTTGGACGATCGTTTGGCGGCGGCCATTCACCTGCGGTTTGGGTTGCCAGCGATTTTGCCCCAATCCGTTAAGGCGGTTATTAAGCGGGCTGACAAAACCTCTGCCTGGTTAGAGGCGACGCAGCTTGCCGGTTTTGCGGCGGAGGAGGCGAACAAATTTTTTGGCCGACCCAAGGCGGGGTATGTTCAGGGCCTAACCCTGATCTTGCGCCCACCGGTTGCCGTGCGCCGTGCATTCACGGATCGCCACGCCGCATTATTGGCGGCATGTGACGACCTCAAAGGGAATGCTGCGCGTTAAAACGCAGGGGGTGCGCAAAATCCCCTTAGTAGGTTGGAAACGGATAAACGCCCAACCATGTGTGGATCATCGCCACAACCCCATAGGCGATAATCGCCGCGATCCCGGCAATCACATCCCCGCGCACCGAAACCGGCGTTGGCCGATCCCAATCGGGTGCGGTTTTGTTGATGATTATGACCGATCCCACGGCCCACGCCAACAGCCCGCCGAACAGGATTATGGCGGCCAAATCGCCATTCACCAAAAGGTGGGCAATGGCCCAGGCCTTTGCCGCCGTTAATTGTTTGTGCCGAACACGGGCGGACATTGTGCCGGGGATCATGGACAATGCAAAAAACCAAAACGCGATCAGAATCAATACATTGGCAACATGAACCATAAACGCGGGCGGGGCCCAAACACCGATGAACGGGGCCGCGCGATACCCCAAAACCATCAACACCACTGCGGCCAGCAATGCCACCGCAACCGCGCCTTTGCCGACGTCGCCCATCGCAGCGCGTTGGGTGGGGTAAAGCCGTTTGAACCAATGCGCGCCTGCAAACAAAACGATGCCAAGCACCAAAAGAATGTAGCCAGTCATCACGTCACCTCCAATCTTGCGATTGCCTTTGCCTTTGCCAGTGTCGCGCGGGCTTGTGCGATATGCAAGGCCTCAACAATCGTGCCGTCCACAACGGCAATACCATGCCCTTGGGTCACGGCCGTGTCATAGGCCGCGATGTAACGGCGCGCCAGATCAAGATCGGCCTTAGACGGGGAAAAGGCGGCGTTGGCCGTGGCGATTTGCGCGGGATGGATCAGGGTTTTGCCGTCAAAGCCCCAATCGCGGCCTTCGGCGCATTCTTTTGCCAGCCCGTCAATATCTCTAAATGTATTGTAAACCCCATCGATACAGACGATGCCATGGGCACGGGCGGCCAACACACAGGTTTGCCGTGCGGTGGCCAGGGCCGTGCGGGTGCGGGTGCCCAAATCCTTGGCCAAATCGTTTGTGCCCATCACAAAGCCCGCCACGCGCGGCATTGTTGCGATGGTCGCCGCGTTTAGAATGGACAAAGGCGTTTCCATCATGGCCCAAATGCGTGTGGGGGCCGCCGCGGGAATTGTGGCTAACACCTGCTCTAAGTTTGCAATATCTGCGGGACTGTTGACCTTTGGCAATAAAATCGCCTCTGGCCCCAATACCGCGATCGCGGTAATGTCATCCATCCCCCAGGGTGTGTTTAGGGCATTGATCCGAACAATTTGTGCCCGTGGGCCGTATGCGCCATTTTGAAGCGTTTGGCCCAAAATAGCGCGCGCGTGGGGTTTTTCGTCCGGCGCAATCGCGTCTTCGAGATCGAATATGACGGCGTCGGTGGGCAACGATCGCGCCTTTGCCAGGGCCGCCTGCTTCGATCCAGGAATATATAGCACAGAACGATATGGCCGATCCGACAGATGCATGTGCTTTATACACTATGAATTCGTTTATGATACATGGATGATACGATACATTCATGGGTGATATTTGTCATTGATGTCTTATCCACTAAAACGGGATGTGTCTTATGCGCGCCCCTAGCTATCGTGCGCCTGTTTTGCCAAAAGCACGGTGATAAGGTCGGCCATCGCCTTGGCCTGTGCGCCGGATGTGACACCGCCAACCATAACAATCCGGCCAACCCGCCACCATAGACCCGGCGCATACACTGCCCCGCGCGTGGTGGGGCGTTTTAGGCGGATGCGAAACCCATTGGCCGGTTTGAACGCGAAAAACCCACGATCGACCGCGGCGACCTCGTCTATTGAACAAAGTGTTCGACCGGCATGTTCGCACAATTCATCGTGTGTTAGATCCAGCCGCACGCCGGTCACCCCCCACATATACCAAGCCAGGGTTAGGAACCCGCCGCCCGTCACCACCAAAAATAATAACCAGCCCAGGTGCGCGGGCGGGTGTGTGGCGGCCACATACATCAACAATGCACCCAAAGCCCCAATCCCGCCCACCGCCGCCACGCGGCGACCCGGGCGTGGGTCGATCACGGCAATGATGTGATTGTGTGGGTCAGGCGTTTCTATCATTCTAACACATACCCCTAATTTATGGCAGCACCGCAATCCACACCGCGGCGGTAATCACTGTCAATGCGGTGCCGATCAAAAGGCTTGAGGCCGCCACACGCCGGGCGGCGCCATACATATTGGCAAAAATATAGGTATTAATGCCAGGCGGCATTGCGGCGGTCACAACCACGGCGCGCAGTTGATCATCCGACAACGTGGCCACCCCCCGGCCAATGCCGTATCCAATGGCCGGATGCAGGATCAGCGATAAGATACACACAAATCCAATAACCATCGCGTCGCCCTCGGGCCTATAACGATACAGAACCCCGCCCAATCCGAACAATGCCGCCGGCAACGCCGCGCGAATCATCAAATCCAACGCATCCGTTACAACCATGGGCAGGATCACCCCGCTTAAGTTTACGGCAAAACCCAGCGCGATACCAATCATCAAGGCATTTGAAAAAATTGCCTTACCAACCTGCGGAACCAACGTTGCCAAATTCGTGCGATCCGCGCGCACGATTTCCATTGTTGTGATGCCGATCAAATAACAAAATGGCGCATGTAACGCGATAATGGCGAAATTGGGGGCCAAAGCCGCGGTGCCATAGGCGCGTTCGTGGATGGGCAAACCCAAAAGCACTGTGTTGGCAAACAGTGCGCAAAACCCAATGACCACACTGTCAACGGCGGAGCGGCGAAACAAAATTCGGGCGCCCAACGCCCCCCCAAAACAAAACCACTGGCCGATCCCATGTAAAACGATATTAAAAGCCGCCAATCAAATTCTTGGCCCAAATCAAGCGTGGCAATCGCCGAAAACAAAAGGCAGGGGATGGCGAATTTTTGTGTAAATACCATTAATCCATCGACTGCATCGTTGGAAAATATCCCGCGCCAAACCGCCAAATACCCCGCACCCACAACCAAAAAAACCGGTAAAACGATGCTTAGCAGTGCAGCCATCAGATATGATACCGCACCACCATGCCATCAAAGGCAGGCACAACAGGATCGGGGGTTTCGTTTAACACGGTTTGATAGTCCATATCGATGTGCATGTTGGTCAAAACGGCGCGGCGCGGCGCGGCGCGAGCGATCCAGCCCAATGTTTTTTCCAGATGTGCGTGCGAGGGATGCGGTGTGCGCCGCAGTGCGTCCACCACCCAACAATCAAGGTTCGCCAAAATTGGCCAAGTTTGATCCGGAATATCCGAAACATCAGGCGCATACGCCAAATCCGCAACGCGAAACCCCAACGCATGAATTGCGCCATGCACCACATCAAATGGCACAATCGTTATCGGGCCGCCGGCGCCCTCGATTACAATATCCCCATCAATGGCTCGCAAATCCAAGATCGGGGGATAATCCGACCCCGCTGGTTGCACAAAGGCATATCCAAATCGGTTTATCAAATCGCTTTGTGTGGGTGCATCGGCATAGACGGGTAATTTTTCGCGTATATTGAATACAATCATGCGTAAATCATCCAACCCATGCACATGATCGGCGTGGGCGTGCGTGAACACCACTGCATTTAACTGCCCAATCCCGGTGTCCAAAAGTTGCTGCCGCAAATCCGGCGAGGCATCAATTAAAACTGTGGTTTCCCCCGCATCATCAATGCGCTGGATCAACATCGAACACCGGCGGCGGGTATTTTTGGGCTCGGCCGGGTCACATTCGCCCCATATCCCGCCCAATCTCGGCACGCCGCCCGATGATCCACACCCCAGGATCGTGAATCGCAATTCGGCCATTATGCGGCGACCCGCCACAGGGCGGCCTTGGGAAACAGCCGGTCGAAATTGGCGCACGTTTGTGCGGCAAATGCACTGTGTGTCATTCCAAATACGTCGGCCCCTACGCGCGCGGTGTGGATGACATGGGCCGGTTCATTGCGTTTGCCGCGAAAGGGCGGTGGCGCCAAGTAAGGCGCATCCGTTTCCACCAGGATACGATCCACAGGAGCGGCGGCGAAAATCGCGCGCAGGGCGGTGGATTTTGGAAACGCCACTATGCCAGACATCGACAAATAGAACCCCAGATCAAGCGCGGTTTGCGCCAATTTCGGACCAGAGGAAAAACAATGCATTACACACGTAAATGCCCCGGCCTGGTATTCCTGCGTTAAAATGCGGGCCATGTCGGCATCTGCGTCACGGGCATGAATGATTAACGGCAATCCCGTGCGCCGCGCAGCGGCAATATGCACCCGCAAACTGTCTTTTTGCATGGCTGCCGTTTCAGCGGTGTAGTGGTAATCAAGCCCGGTTTCCCCAATTCCCACAAATTTTGGATGACGGGCCAGCGCCTCAAATTCCGCAAGCGTCGCCATGGGTTCTTCGGCGGCGGCCATCGGGTGTGTGCCCGCCGCCCAAAAAACGGGCGCGTGCGTTTCGGCAATCGTTTGCACCTGCGACGCAAGGCGTAGTTTGGTGCAAATCGTGACCATGCGCGTAACCCCGGCCATGTGTGCCCGTGCCACAATATCGGGCAAATCGGCCGCGAAATCGGGAAAATCCAGATGGCAATGACTGTCGAAAACGATGTTGGGGGCAGACATGGCACAAATCCCAGGCGGGCTTAGACCAGCAGGCGGGCGGCCATTCGGTCACATTCCAAAAACATATCGAACACAAGCGCGGCAGGGTCAAGGTTGACGGCCTTGCCCCGCCGTGCCTTGGCCGTTAGCGAGGCGGCCAAATCGGCCCAGGCCCGCCCCGCCGCTGGGGTTGACGATAGGCGAGCAAAGGCTGCGCCCTCGCCCGGGGTGATTTCGGGCATCGGCCCCACGCTGCCCCAATGTGCCAGCCGCGCCAACATCTGATCCAATAGGATCAGCGTTAGATCGAAACGATCGGTAGATTTCCCGCCCGCCGTCTCAGCCAGGCGCAAGGCCAAAGGTCGATCAAGCCGTGGAAAAGACCGTACTATTGCCACCAAATCGGCATAAAGTGTTAGCCCATCCAGACGCATAAGCCCAAGCGCCGCCCCCACAGATCCCCCCGCCAGCAGGGCAAGCGCGCCCATGGCATCGGATGTATCGGGGGGCGGATGCCCCGCTTGGCGCAGCGCATGGGCCAACGGCGCATCACCCAACGGTGCAAATCGCAACGTCCGGCACCGCGAACGGATCGTCGGCAACAACCCCAGGGGCCGGTGGCTAACCAAAAATAAAACGGTGTGTTTGGGCGGCTCTTCCAATTCTTTTAATAGGGCATTTGCTGCGCTGGTGTTCATTTCATCGGCGCTGTCTAAAATCACCACGCGGCGGCCATTGCCCCCGGCCGATAACGCGAAAAAGGATTTTAGCGCGCGCACCTCGTCCACCGTGACTTGGGTTTTAAGGCGTTTGGCCTTTTCATCCCAGGGGCGGCGCAAGAGACACAGCCCCGGTTCGCTAAGCGCGCGAATGCGATGCGCAACGGGATGGTCGGGATCAATATCCATCGTTGTGAGGGGGGTGGGTGTATCTCCCCAAAGATCGCCGCCCTCATCTTGGGTTGGGGTGGCCAGCAAGAATTTTGCCGCGCGCCAGGCAAAGGTTGCTTTGCCCACCCCCTGCGGCCCTGTCAAAAGCCACGCATGGGGTATCCGATTTGCCCCATATGCAGACAGAAAAGCATCCTGCGCCGCGTCTTGCCCGAACAACATGGCCGTATCACGCGGATGCGGCGCGCCGTCGTGACGATCGGATTCGGGTAGGGGGGCATCGGTCATGCCGGGCTTTCAAGATACGGAACCACAACCTGCGCGATACGGGCCGCGACGGTATCGGGGGGGGCCGCCGCGTCGATTAAGACGCAGCGCTTGGGGTTTTCGGTGGCTAGTGTGCGGAACCCTGCGCGCAAGGTTTCTTGAAAGGTAAGCCCGAACTGTTCAAACCGATCTTCGTGTCCGGGCCGCGCCAATCCACGGGGCAGTGCCTGTGCCGGATCTATGTCGAGGATGAATGTAAGATCGGGTTCAATCCCGATAAGGCGTGCGTGCAGTTCATCGACCAAAGCGCGCAAATCGCCCCGCGTGGCGCCTTGATACACGCGGGTGGAATCGGCAAACCGGTCGGTGATGACATCGCGGTCAGTGGTCAGTGCCGGAATGATCGTATGATCCAGATGGTCGCGCCGCGCGGCGTTAAATAACAAAATTTCCACCTGCGGCGACCATCGGTTGGGCGCCCCTTCGACCAACAGTTTACGAATATCTTCGGCCCCTGGGGCGCCGCCTGGTTCGCGGGTGATAATTGGATCGCGCCCGTGGCGGCGTAAGGTATCGGCCAGGTGGCGCGCTTGCGTTGATTTCCCCGCCCCATCAATGCCTTCAAGGCTGATGAAAAGCGCGTTGGATTTGGCAACGTTGGGCCGTGCCCGATGCGTTGTCACTGTACCGCGCCCATGGGCGCGGTGGGCGTGCCAAGCAGGCGGTTCAATACCATTTGCGCGGCTGTGGTCACGCGCACGCCGAACCCACCCTGCGGTACAGTTTCGGTGGCCACTATGGGAAC
>CALFSY010000155.1 GCA_937916365.1 uncultured Jannaschia sp.
TGGCGTACATGAGCTACAAACTTGCGGCACGGGAGTTCAAAATTGAGACGATCCGTTATGATGGCGACCGTAAATATGTCACTCAATCTGAGGTTGGGTATGTGCGGACAACTGGCTCAACCATTCGATATCTGAACTTTTTCAAAACCGTACATCCTGATCCAGACGGCCCTAGTGGATTTGCGTCAGGGCGTTTCAGTTACGGCGACCACTTTGCCAAACAGCCCCAATTTTTTGAGGCTGTTATCGCTGTTCAGGACGGTACTTTTATCGGTGGTCAATATGCGCACCGGATACCGGATGATGATGTGGAAAGGTATTACAAACAGCACGGAACAGAGTGGCAGAAGTTCTTTCTACGCGACAAAGCTGCATCAGATGATGATGTGCCGACCGTCGAACAGGAAGGTTCAGAAGTAGCTGCAATTATTTCCAAAGAATCTCAGGGATAGGATCATTAGGCCTATCAATTACATGTTTACCGACGCTTAAAGCGAGAGACGGTCTCCCCATATCACAGGCCCGCTTCATTGCGCCTTCAGCTTGTTTATGGATGATCTCATTTGCGTTCGAGAAGATTCTGGACAGGCGAAGGAGTTCCAAACTGTAAACGCCTTTTTGGATTTTTTTGGCTTCGGTTTTATAGGCTTGCCACGCCTCATTTCTCGTCAATGACCTATTCAAATATAGGGTACAGTAACAAAAAATGGGACGTTACGTCAATAATTTTGACCCTTTGTTGCACCTTGCGCTGCTGTTAACGATTCCTAAATTTTCGTTTGTTACTCTTGATGCAAGATGTGTTTGTTATACAAACACCCTTGGCAGGTGGGACGCTAGCGCTCCCCCCGTGCACCCCCCACGCAGGTTCGGTGTAACGGGCATCGACCCCGACCCCCGAAGGAGGCAATGCCATGACCGCCGTGTCCAAAGAAAATCGCAGTTGCCCCATTCCGACTCGTTTCAGCGCCTCGGAAAAGTACAGGCTTACCCAAGCCGCACGGGAGGCGGGGGTCAGCCTGAGCGATTTTATTCGTGCCGCCGCCTTGTCACAGCCTTTGCCGCCCGCCCGCCCCAAGCGTGCCAATCGCCCGACCGTTAAAGACGGGGCGCGTTTGGCCGCGTTATTGTTGGCAGTGGGGCGCATCGGTAACAACGTCAACCAGTTGGCGCATGTTGGTAATATGGGTATGTGGCCTGAATCGCGGCTATTGCGTGATGCGGTGTCAGACATCCAATGGATGCGACACACGCTTATGCAAGCCTTGGGGCAACGCACCACGACCGCCCCCGTTTCAAAACAGACCATGCCATGATCTTGAAAGGCACACAGCGCGGGCATGGCGCGAATCTTGCGACGCACTTGCTTAATACCCGTGATAATGATCATGTGGATGTAATCCAGTTGCGTGGTGTAGCGGCGGATGATTTACACGGGGCGTTTTTGGAGATTGAGGCCACGGCGCATGGCACGAAATGCCAACAGCCGTTTTTTCAAGTGATCGTTAATCCGCCTGAGACGGCCAATTTAACCCGCGCGCAATTTATGGCGGCATTCGACAAGATCGACCGCGACATGGGATTTACCGATCATGCCCGTGTGATTATTTTTCACGAAAAACAAGGGCGCGAACATGCCCATGTGATTTACAGCCGGATTTATGTTTCAGAGACTTATGAGATTGGCGCGAAGGTTGGCCAAGCGCGGCCAGAGCCGGTGGTCAAAGCCCGTAACATGGATTTTTTCAAGGCACGGCTACGGCAGATTAGCCAAGACTTACACCGCGATTTTGGGTTGGATATGCCGGACGGTTTGAAACACAGCCAATCGCGGGATCCGCTTAATTTTGGATTGGCCGAGTGGCAACAATCCAAACGCCTTGGCGAAGACCCCCGCGCCCTCAAGCGGCTCATTGGCGAGGCGTATCAATTTGCCGATAGCGCAAGCGCATTTAACGCCGCGCTTGAACATCATGCCATGCAACTGGAACGGGGCGACCGGCGAGGATTTGTGGTGCTTCATCATTCCGGCGAAGCCCTGCCCTTGCACCGCTATTTAGGGGTGCGGCAAAAGGATATTCGGGGACGGCTTGGTATGCCGGAACATGTCCAGACGATTGACCAGGCGCAGTCGATTTTGCGGGCGCAGATGACGGCGCGTGCCGAAAAGCATATGGCCGATCTTGCGGTTCGGCATAAAGCGGCGCGTGCGCCGATGTTGGCGGCGGTGAGGCGCTTAAAAATCGACCAACAGGCAGCACGACAGGCTTTGCAAAGCATCGCGCCCGTCAGGAAGCGCTTGCCCGTGCAAGGCGGCTACGCGGTGGCCTTATGGGGTTATGGGATCGTATGCAGGTGCGTTTTGGGTTTGGTCAGCTTGCCCGTGATTTTGCCGGTGAGATTAAAGACGGCCGCCGTCGTGATGCGGCCGCATTTCACCAGCTTAAAACCGAGCAGATACGCGCCCGCCAGAAGCTACAGACAGACATCCGCGCAATGCAGAACAACCACCGGCAAGCGCGCCACCAAGCCCGCCTTACGCTTGGACATTGGCTAATGTCAGAGCGCAAATCCCCACGCGGTGAATTAAAAGCCCGATATGATGAAATAATCGCTAAGCATAGCGATAAGGAGCAGACACGCCCACAGACAAAATCAAAACGATCACGGACGCGCCGCCGCACCAGAGGTTTTGAAATGTGATTGTATAGGGTTCTTAAAGATAGTATGCAGTTTATGCGTATTATTGGGATTTTGTTTATGGCGATTGTTTTTACGCGGTCGCAATTTGCGGCGTTTGAGCGTCAGGCGGCATCGAAGTGGTATGATAAAACAGCGCAGGAATTATTAGAGCTATACCCTGGATATATGGCATCACTTGGGGTTGATCTTGAAGATATACAAACGTTTTGCGCGCTTATTCATGATCAGGCCAAAGACTTACAGCTTTCTAAAAAGCGGGATATTTTTAAGTTAATTGTGTTGTCGCTTTCACTTGGGGCGCATTTTCCTTCTGATCCTAGATTTCGTAAGGCGTTACAACATTCCCTAGATCGCACGCATATTCCATCGGATCGCAGGGTTATTTTGTTATCCGAATTTACCGCGACATGGTTAAAGGATGTTTGGCATAATAAGCCCTTGTCAGACTTTGGTGTGCACCTGCACGACCATATTGTGACCTATGCCAGTTCCGTTGAGACCCCGCGCGCGCGCCAAGAGCGTATTTTTGAAGCGTTTCCGGCTGTATTTTTTGATCGCTTTGATGTTTGCATGGCGTTTTGTGGGGTGCATGAAAATCACTGCGATCATTATGGGCTAAAACATCCCATTTTAAGGTTTGCCTATATGGGCTGTGCCGTGGCGCATGGGGT
>CALFSY010000156.1 GCA_937916365.1 uncultured Jannaschia sp.
TACACTTGTCGTGAGGGCAAGTGTCATCTTAATCTGACATTTATGGATATGGCAACCAATCTTACCTCACGGCACGCCCGTCATTTGCCGCGCTTGCGTGCTGTGATGGTTTTGTTAAAGCCGATAACATGGTTTCCGCCGATATGGGCCTATTTGTGTGGGGCTGTATCCGCGGGGGTGGCGCCTAACGGGCATTGGGGCATTTTGGTATTGGGTGTTGTATTGGCGGGGCCGTTGGTGTGCGGGATGAGCCAGGCCGCCAACGATTGGTGCGACCGCCATGTCGATGCAATAAACGAACCCCAACGCCCCATTCCATCCGGCGCAATACCCGGCAAATGGGGGCTTTGGATTGCGGTCTGCATGTCGGTCTTTGCGGCGATTCTGGGTTTGGTCTTAGGGCCTTGGGGGTTTGGCGCGACGATTTTGGCCATTGCCGCGGCCTGGGCCTATTCGGCGGAACCGATCCGGCTTAAACGTTCTGGTTGGTGGGGGCCTGGTTTGGTTGGGTTGAGCTATGAAACTTTGCCCTGGCTGACCGGTGCTATCGTTCTGGGGGGGGGGATGCCCACCTGGCCGGTGGTTATTGTTGCGCTGCTTTATGGACTTGGCGCGCACGGGATCATGACATTGAATGATTTCAAGGCGTTCAAGGGGGACCAGCGTATGGGCGTGCGATCGTTGCCCGTGATGTTGGGGCCAGAACGTGCCGCACGCGTTGCCTGTGTTGTTATGACCGTTCCACAAGTTATTGTTATTCTTTTGCTTTTGGGCGTGTGGGATCGGCCCTGGCATGGTGTTGTGATTGGCGCGTCGTTGATGGGGCAACTGTGGGCCATGCGTGTTTTACTGCGCGATCCAAAGGGCAAGGCGCCTTGGTATAACGGTGTTGGCGTCATGCTGTATGTTTTGGGCATGATGGTCGCTGCATTTGCCATCCGCACAGTTGGGACGGGGGGATGAGGCGCGCCGCGTCAATAGCATGGAATGGGGCCGTATATTGGCCGCCAAACACCACGCCAATGAATGATGAAAGACGGGGATACGAATGATCTATGATGCCGTTGTTGTGGGCGGGGGGCCGTCAGGGGCCACCGCTGCCGAAGATTTGGCGCGATCAGGCCATCGGGTGGCCATGATTGACCGTGCAGGGCGTATCAAACCCTGTGGTGGGGCAATTCCCCCGCGATTGATTCGTGATTTTCACATCGCCGAAACGCAACTTCTTGCCAAAATTACAACGGCACGCATGATTTCCCCATCGGGGCGACGTGTCGATATTCCTATCGAAAACGGATTTGTTGGTATGGTCGACCGCGCGGATTTTGACGAATATCTGCGCACCCGCGCGGTCAGCGCCGGAGCAACCCGCATTACCGGCACCTACATTGCAATTACACGCGACCATGGGCAAACCCATGTGCATTATCGCAATCAGGCTTGCGGCACCACGCAACGCATAACCACACGTGTGGTCATAGGGGCCGATGGGGCACGATCAACAGTTGCCCGTGATGAGGTTCAGGGCGGTGACCGCATCCCTTATGTTATGGCGTATCATGAGATCATCGAAAGCCCCGCCCGCGATTCCGGCCATAGCGGTGATTATCATCCAGATCGGTGTGATGTGATTTACGATGGGGCGATTTCCCCCGATTTCTATGGTTGGGTGTTTCCCCATGGCGCATCGGCCAGTGTTGGTATGGGATCCATGGTCAAAGGTGTTGATTTGAAACACGCCACGGCGAAATTGCGCGCCGCCGCTGGGTTGGCACAGTGCCGAACATTGCGCAAAGAAGGCGCGCCCATACCGCTTAAGCCGCTTGACCGGTGGGACAATGGCCGTGATGTCGTGTTGGCGGGGGATGCGGCGGGTGTTGTTGCACCCGCCTCCGGCGAAGGCATTTATTACGCAATGGCCGGCGGTAGGGTTGCAGCAATGGCGGCAGCGGCAACCTTGCAATCGGGGCGCACCCGCGATTTGAGTTTGGCGCGCAAACTGTTCATGCGCGACCATAAAAACGTTTTCAAAATTCTTCAGGCAATGCAAAATGCTTATTATAAATCCGATGATCGCCGCGAACGTTTCGTTAGTCTGTGCCACGATATTGATGTGCAACAGTTGACGTTTGAAGCGTATATGAACAAAGCCTTGGTCAAAGCACGGCCCATGGCGCATCTGAAGATTGGCCTAAAAAATATGGCGCATTTGACGGGATTGGTGGCCCCCACCTACGCATGACCATCCATATCCCGGCCTGGGTGAACGGTACTTTGGCGCCTGTGGGAAAAATGGAAGCCCACGAAAAAGGCCTGCGTCACAAGGCGGTTTCCATTTTTTTGCTGCGGGATGATTGTGTTTTGTTGCAGCGGCGGGCGCTTTCAAAATATCACACACCGGGCCTATGGGCGAACACATGTTGCACCCATCCCCACTGGGGCGAAAATGCACTAGAATGCGCCCACCGCAGATTGCGCGAAGAGTTGGGGATCACCCATGCCTCGCTTGAATATCGTGATACCGTCGAATACCGCGCCGATGTGGGCAAAGGCCTTATCGAACATGAGGTCGTGGATATATTCGTGGGGGAATTGCCCGAACCACAGGCCCCGCGCCCCAATCCGGCGGAGGTTATGGATACAGTTTGGCACCCCATGGCCACGCTTGCGCACGATGTCCTGACCAGGCCTGAAATATTCACACCCTGGTTGCGTATCTACCTGCGCGATCATGCGGAAAAAATTTTTGGGTTAACCTTGGATGGTTAGCTTTGTGGTGCTTTTGATTCGTTTCTGCCCGCTATTTGGGCAAAAAGATTAAAAAATAATCATAATATGTGGATTCCGACGGTGGAGTTTTGCATTCGGCGCAACATTTATGGACGATTGCACATGCAAATGATGTCAAATATCGCACACGAAACATGTGGATGGCAAAAATAAGGCTATCATGAAAAAAATCGAAGCAATCATAAAACCCTTCAAGCTCGACGAAGTGAAGGAAGCCTTGCAAGATATTGGTATTCAGGGTCTTAGCGTGATCGAGGTAAAGGGATTTGGCCGCCAAAAGGGCCATACCGAATTGTATCGCGGGGCCGAATATGTGGTTGATTTCTTACCAAAAGTCAAAATCGAACTTGTGGTAAGCGACGACCAGACCGAAGCTGCGATTGATGCGATTATTCAATCGGCAAAGACTGATAAAATCGGGGACGGAAAAATTTTCGTTTCAGACGTTGCGCAGGCGATCCGCATTCGCACCGGCGATACCGGTGAAAACGCACTGTGAATATTAACGCATTCCAACGCCGCAGGTTGCAACACCAAGCCAATCCAGGGGCATCGCGCCCATTTCCACACCACACAGGCCAAACTTTAGGGGAAGGTCAACCATGAGCAAAGACACCATATTGAAATTGATCCAAGACGAAGATGCGGCCTATGTCGATATCCGATTCACCGATCCACGCGGCAAATTACAACATGTGACCGTGATGGCCGATCAGGTGGACGAAGATTTTTTGGAAGAAGGGTTCATGTTTGATGGATCTTCGATCGCGGGGTGGAAAGGGATCGAAGCTTCTGACATGAAGCTGATGCCCGACACCGACAGTGCCTATGTTGATCCATTTTATGCCGAAAAAACAATCTGTGTGCATTGTTCGGTTTTAGAACCTGATACGGGGGAGCTGTATGAACGCGACCCGCGCGGCACCGCGCAAAAGGCCGAGGCCTACCTGCGGTCCACCGGCATCGGCGACACAGCATATTTCGGGCCCGAGGCCGAATTTTTCCTGTTTGATGATGTGCGGTTTTCTGTCGAAATGAACAAAGTATCGTATGAGGTCGATGCCCAAGACGCGGCGTGGAATTCCGATACCGAATATGAGATGGGCAACATGGGCCATCGCCCGGGCGTTAAGGGTGGCTATTTCCCCGTAAACCCCGTGGATGCAGGGATGGACCTGCGATCAGAGATGTTGTCAACGATGAAACGCATCGGCATGAGTGTGGATAAACACCACCACGAGGTCGCGTCGTGCCAGCATGAGCTTGGCCTGATCTTTTCATCGCTGACGAAACAGGGCGATGAACTGCAAAAATACAAATACGTGATCCACAACGTGGCGCACGCCTACGGTAAATCGGCCACGTTTATGCCCAAACCCATCGCGGGCGATAACGGCACCGGTATGCACGTCAACCAATCCATTTGGAAAGACGGCAAGCCGTTGTTTGCCGGCGACAAATACGCCGATCTGTCGGACGAGGCATTGTATTACATCGGTGGTATTTTGAAACATGCCAAGGCGCTAAATGCGTTTACCAACCCGTCGACCAACAGTTACAAACGTCTGATCCCGGGGTTTGAAGCGCCGGTGCTGCGGGCGTATTCGGCACGTAACCGGTCGGCCTCGGTCCGGATTCCGTGGACAGAAAGCCCAAAAGCAAAGCGGGTTGAGGTGCGGTTCCCCGATCCATCATCGAATCCATACCTGGCGTTTGCCGCGCTGCTTATGGCCGGGATTGACGGGATCGAAAATAAAATCCATCCGGGTGAACCAGCGGACAAAGACTTGTATGATTTGCCCCCCGAAGAATTGGCCAGCATCCCCACCGTCTGCGCATCCCTGCGTGAGGCCTTGGATAGCCTAGAGGCCGATCATGATTTCTTGCTCAAAGGCAACGTGTTCACCCGCGATCAGCTTAGCGGTTACATGGATTTGAAATGGGAAGAGGTGTATGCCTTTGAACACACCCCGCATCCCATGGAATACAAGATGTATTATAGCTGCTGAAGCAGCCCGATGTTGAAAATCAAAGGCGCCTTAAGGGCGCCTTTTTGTTTTGGATTCGCAGGATACAAATCATGCGGATGGTTTGGCGGTTAACCCGCGGCGATCACATTGGCCGCGGCCTCAACGCCCCTAGGGTCGTGGGGAATGTTCAATGCGTTTAGGCCCGCTTGCAGGCTGGCCAATACCCCCAACACCATGTGCGTGTTGACGTGCCCCATGTGCCCAATGCGCAGAAAATCGGCCATATCGTTGCCCGTATCCTCAATCCCGCCCAATGGCACGCCCAGCGTTACGCCGGCCTGCAATGTCATCCAATCGCGCATACGTTTGCCATTACCGTTGCCGAAATTCACCGTGGTTACGGCATGGCTACGCTTTGTGCGGGCGGTGATGTTCGGGCGGATTGGCCCCGTGTTGCCCCACACCTCTATCGCCGCCCAAATGGCTTGGGCCAAGACTTTATGGCGTTGTAAAACGGGGTTGAGCCCTTCTTCTTTCAAAATCATATCAAGCGCGACGCGCAGCCCATAAAGGTGGTGTGTGGGGGCCGTGCCATCAAAATAACGGTAAAATTCGTCGGGCGCGGCGCGGGGGCGCCAATCCCAATACGGGGTGATCAGGTTGGCCCCGCCGCGCGCGGCATCCGCCTTATCGTTGAAAAACACAAACGCCATGCCGGGCGGGGTCATCAGGCCCTTTTGGCTCCCGCTGACCATGACATCGACGCCCCATGCGTCCATATGAAACTCATCACAGGCCAGGCACGCGATGTTGTCAGACATCAACAACGCCGGATGGCCCACGGCATCAAGTGTGCCGCGTAACGCCTGAATATCATTTTTTACACTTGTGGATGTGTCCACCTGCACGGCAAGAACGGCCTTGATCATATGCGCGGTGTCGTTTGCCAACGTGTGGGCCACGCGCGCCATGTCGATGTCGGACCGGGGGCCGAAATCAAGGACATCGGTATCAATCCCCATGGCCTGGGCCATTTTGCCCCACATCAGACCAAACCGCCCTGTGGCCAGGATCAAGATTTTGTCACCCCGGCACAGCGTGTTGGTGAGCGCCGCCTCCCACGCGCCATGGCCATTGGCGATATACATTGCGACGTGGTGGCGGGTGCCTGCGATGGTTTTTAGATCGGGCACGAGTCCTGCCACCATGTCTACCAATTCGCCCTCGTATATATTGGGCGCGGGGCGGTGCATGGCCTGTAACACGCGATCGGGCATGACCGATTGTCCGGGAATCGCAAGGTAGTGGCGACCATGGGCAAGCGTCATAAACGGATCCTTTCGATGAACAGTGCACGCATAACATGGCGCAGGGGCCGGGGGCATCCGTGTGGGATTTCGCAAATCGCCCCTGCACCCCATCAAGGGTTAACGATTGAACATGCCCCTGGGATACAGCGCATCATAAATCGGCACCAATGACGCCGTGTCAAATAGGGATGATACACTGGTCCCTGTCCAAATGTTCATGATGGACTGTGCAAACATGGGGGCGGTTGGCACAATGCGAATACGCGCGCAGGATTTGATCGCATCGGTTGATTCAATGGTGTCGGTGACAACAACCGATTTTAGAACAGAATTTTCAATCCGTTCCACCGCCGGGCCAGACATGACGCCGTGGGTGGCGTAGGCGTGCACCTCTATCGCGCCTGCGGCGGCCAACTGATCGGCGGCCTTGCACAACGTGCCGGCGGTGTCGCAAATGTCGTCAACAATCAGGCATTTTTTGCCCGTTACATCCCCGATAACGGTCATGCCGGCGACCTCCCCCGCTTTTTCGCGGCGTTTGTCGATAATGGCCAGGGGCACATCAATCCGCGTGGCCAATTCACGCGCGCGGCCTACCCC
>CALFSY010000157.1 GCA_937916365.1 uncultured Jannaschia sp.
AATCACCGATTTAACGGCACGGGTTGAAACATTGGAAAGCAGGCCCGTTTTCACCGGTGAGGTGGCCCAAGATAGCGCCGCCGTGGCCGCCGCGGTCGAACAACTTCAATCACAACTGCGCGCACAACAAGATCAAAACACCGCGCTGGCCGCAGAAATGCAGCAGATTGCCGATACCGCGCAAACCGCCATCGCCCAAGCCGAAAGCCGCGCCCAAAACAGCGTCGCGGCAGCGACTGTTCAAATGACCTTAGGCCGCCTGCGCACCGCCGTTTTAACGGGTGATCCATTTGCCGATGCCTTAAATGATCTCCCCCCAACGATTGAGGTGCCCGAAACCTTGCGCAGCGCCGCTGAAACAGGGGTGCCTGCGTTGGAAACATTACAACACAGTTTCCCCCCCGTGGCTCGTGCTGCCCTGCCCATTGCGATTCGGGAAACCGCAGGTGCCGGGGCCACCGACAGGTTTGGCGCGTTTCTGCGCAGCCAAATTGGCGGACGATCCCTAGAACCACGCGCGGGCGATGACCCTGATGCAATTTTATCCCGTGCTCAGGCGGCGCTTGCCATCGGTGATATTGCCCAAACGTTGGGGGAAATTTCCACACTGCCCCCCTTGGCACAGGCCGAAATGGCAGATTGGGTTGGCACCGCGCAAACCCGGCTGGAAACCGATGCCGCACTTGATACGTTGGCGGCCACGCTGAACGCCGGAACAAATTGAACTAGGGGCTGCGATTACAATGCTTTGGTCTTTGTTAAAAATCCTCCTGTTCATGGGAATTGTGGCCGCGTTAAGTTTGGGCGTGGGTTTTTTGACCGATTTACAGGGCGTGGCGTTAATCACTGTTGCCGGTCGGGAATTTGTTTTAACCCCACTGTCCGCGACGATCCTGGCCTTAATTGTTTTATTTATTGCATGGCTTCTGTTCCGCTTGGCCGGTTTGATGGTGGCCGGTTTGCGTTTTATCAACGGTGACGAAACGGCGATCACGCGTTATTTCAACCGCCGCGCCGAACGCAAAGGTTATGAGTCACTGGCCAGCGGCATGATGGCATTGGCCGCCGGCGAAGGCCGTTTGGCAATCCGAAAGGCCGAACGCGCCGAAACCTATCTTCATCGCCCTGAATTGACAAAATTGGTTGTGGCGCAAGGGGCCGAAATGGTGGGGGATCAGGCGCTGGCCACCAAAACCTACAAGGCGCTGGTGCTAGATGAACAAACCCGTTTCGTTGGTATTCGCGGTCTGATGAAACAAAAGTTATTGGAAAATGACACCGATACCGCCCTAAAGCTGGCGGAAAAGGCGCTGATCCTGCGGCCCCAAAACGAAGAGGTTCAAACAACCCTTTTGCGGTTGCAAACCACACATGAAAATTGGGCGGGTGCGCGGGCCACCCTGGCCGTGGCGTTAAAATCCGGCACCCTACCGCGTGAGGTGCACCGCCGCCGCGATGCCATTTTGGCCTTGGCCCATGCCCAAGATACCCTGGCCGACGGCCATGTGGCAGAGGCGGTAAAATCCGCACGCGAGGCGAATCGCCTGGCGCCCAATCTGCCCCCTGCCGCGGCCATGGCCGCCCGTTTGGTGGCCGAAGACGGCAATCAAAACGCCGCTGCAAAAATCTTGCGCACGGCATGGGCGGATACGCCACACCCAGATATTGCCGCCGCCTTTGCCGAAATTGTGCCCGATGAAACCGCCGCCGAACGTTTGCACCGATTCAAACCCTTGTTGGCAAAACACCCTCAGCACCCTGAAACGCGCCTGTTAGAGGCAGAATTGCGCATCGCGGCCGAAGATTTTCCCGCCGCACGCCGTGCATTGGGCGATCTGGCCGAAACGGCGCCAACTGTCCGATCCTTAACCATCATGGCCGCCATCGAACGCGGGGAAGGCGCCGAAGATCGTGTTGTGCGTGCCTGGTTGGCCCAGGCCGTGACCGCCGCCCGGGGGCCGCAATGGGTGTGTGGTGTGTGTGGTCATATTCACGCCGATTGGCGGCCCGTGTGTTTGCAGTGTGAAAGTTTCGATTCGCTGTCGTGGCAGGATGTTGGCCAAAGCGCGGATGCGCTAACCGGCGCGGCGCGGATGCTGCCGTTGATCGTTGGGGCGCTTGAACATCAAAGCGGCGATGCCGTTAAAGATGTCGAAGAAGCGGATGTCGATACCCCGCCACGCACCGAAACGACGGCTCCAATCGCCGAAACCACCGCTGATGCAGAACCGGTTGATGAACCAACCGAAACACAAACGACAGTGCGTTCGGGGTAAGGGGGTATCCGCTTATCAACGCGGTCCTTTGAAGGGCGCATTTGTCGCAAGATGTGCTCTAACATGCGCGACAGATCTTAAATCAATCCGAACGCTATTTGCCCGGCAATAATGGCCACGCAAGCCCCCACAAGAATTTCTAAAATGGGCACTGCGCGTGCTAGGGGGACGTTCCAACCGGCCACCCCGGTCAATACCCCCTGGCGCAATGTGACGCTGGCAATCGCAATCGCAATCGTCACGCTGGCCGTGCCTAGGGCCATGGCCAATGCGCCCGCAACACCAATATGAAAGATACCCATCTGTGCCGTTAGGATTAGCAAAAACAACGCCCCCGTGCAGGGACGGATCGCAACCGCTATGATCAAGGCCACAATATCGCGCCACCCTTCAGCGGCGGCCACGTGTTCGGGATCGGGGGCGTGGGCATGGCCGCAAACGGCGCATTGGTGTGTGTCGTCATGTGTGTGATTATGGGTGTGGTCATGGGCATGGTGGGCATCATGAGCAGTGGCATTTTGATGCAGCGCCCGCATCCCGCGCACCCCACGATAACATAACCATAGCCCAACACAGGCGATGGCGGCAAAACTGATCGGCGCGAAAAGATCCTCTGCCAAATCGGTCATGTATGATCGGCTCCACCCCCAAAGCCATAGGCCGGCACTAACCAAAATAATCGCGGTTAACCCTTGCGATAAAGACGATGCCAACGCGACCAACGATAATTTCACGGCGCCTACCCGTGCCGCGACGCCGTAACCACCAATCACCATTTTACCATGACCGGGGCCCACGGCATGGAAAAATCCATATCCGAAACATACCGCGAGAAGCGCGGTTAGAGCCGCAGGTTCCCCCGCACGCAGGGCGCGCAATGCCCTTGCAATGGCTGTTTGTGCGGTTTGCTGGCCCTCCATCGCCCAAATGCGGACAACAACATCCGCACCCGTCCAAAAAAACAGGGCAACCAACACCGCAATTAGGGCCAGTGCCACGGCAATGATCAATCGGGACATACGATTTCAACCCGATCGGCAAAATAGGCCCCAACGGCGGGAAAATTATCCTCTGCCGCCACGGCACCGCCAATGTCTTCTATTGCGCGTTCTAGCACAGCATAGGCCGCATCAAGATCGGCCCGAACCAATGTTGCAGAACATGCCGGCGTGTCTGCCACCATCACAGGCAAAATCATTTCAAACGCAATATAAAATGCAGGATCATAGATTTGTGCGGTTAACGGGCCGGGATGCGACCCCACCACCGGGCGGCGATGGACGGTTTGTAATCGCCCTGATGGCAGCAACGTTAACGAAACGGGCTCTGGCACCCCAATGGTTAACCCGCGCGCGCCTTGTGTTAGGGTTAGGCCCCCTTCAAACCCCGCGCTCCAGTTCAAGTCAAAGCCCAAGGTTTCGTCCACCTCTTCTTTGGTAAGGGTCAGGTCAAAATCTTCGTCAAGGCCGTAGTCTTGCAATAGGATAAGTGTATACAGTTCATCGTATTGCCATGTTACATCAATGGCCACCACACGACCATCGCTATCACGATGCAGGTTTAATCCGGCATCTACAAATACATGAGGATGCGCCCAAGACGGCGTTGCACAGACCCATATCATCGTCATTGATATGATTAATCCTTGCCACATTATGGGTATTCATATGGCCATCGTCCCAAAGGATGCAACAACGGCCTACCTTTCACGTCTGATTTAATTGCCACGGGGCCTGCCCCATAACATCTTAACATCCCGCCCTTTTCCCCAATAGCTAAATCTGCCATCATAATGGGGGAAAACCACAAAATAAAAACATACACCTGAGCAGACCATGACCGAGGATCTTTTGTCCACGCCCACAACCGGCGCCCCCTATGATGCCACCGCCATTGAGGTTTTAGAAGGGTTAGAACCCGTCCGTAAACGCCCTGGTATGTATATCGGTGGAACCGATGAACGCGCTTTGCACCATTTAGCGGCAGAGGTGGTCGACAACGCGATGGACGAGGCCGTGGCCGGCCATGCCACGCGGATCGAGGTTGAATTGCACACCGACGGCGCCCTTACCGTCCGCGACAATGGGCGCGGTATTCCCATCGACCCACACCCAAAATTCCCCGATAAATCCGCGCTAGAGGTGATTTTGTGCACACTGCACGCGGGTGCCAAATTTTCGGGTAAGGCCTATGAAACCTCGGGCGGTTTGCACGGTGTCGGGATTTCCGTGGTCAACGCATTGTCCGATCACATGCGGGTTGAGGTGGCCCGTAACCGCGAATTATTTTTGCAGGATTTTTCGCGCGGCCTACCATTGGGGCCGGTGCAGGCGGCGGGCACTGTGGCCAACCGCCGCGGCACCACCGTTGCGTTTCATCCCGATGCCGATATTTTTGGGGCGCATCGGTTCAAACCTGCCCGTTTGTTCAAAATGGCACGATCAAAGGCGTATCTGTTTTCCGGCGTTGAAATCCGATGGAAAAGCGCGATCAGTGATGGCGACACCCCCGCAGAGGCCACATTTCATTTTCCCGGCGGACTGTCCGATTATCTAACCGAAACCCTTGCAGGTGTAGAAACGTATTCCGACGCGCCCTTTGCGGGTAAGGTCGATTTTCAGGCGCGGTTTGGCCAACCCGGTTCGGTTGAATGGGCCATGAATTGGACCCCCGTGCGCGATGGATTTATCCAATCTTATTGCAACACAATCCCCACCACCGAAGGCGGCACACACGAGGCCGGGTTTTGGGCTGCAATCTTAAAAGGCATACGCGCCTATGGTGAATTGGCCGGCAACAAAAAGGCGGGCCAAATCACGCGCGACGATCTGGGCGCGGGGGGATGTGCGTTGGTGTCATGCTTTATCCGCGATCCCGAATTTGTGGGCCAAACCAAAGACCGCCTCGCCACGACCGAGGCCGCGCGCTTGGTCGAAAACGCTGTGCGCGACCGGTTCGACAACTGGCTGGCCGCCCATACCGCTGCGGCAAGCGTGATTTTGGATTTTTTGATCCTGCGGGCCGAGGAACGCCTGCGCCGCAAGGCCGAAAAAGAAACCGCCCGCAAATCGGCCACCAAACGTTTGCGCCTGCCGGGCAAATTGGTCGATTGTGCGCAAACGGCACGCGACGGGACCGAAATTTTCATTGTCGAGGGCGACAGCGCCGGGGGATCGGCCAAAATGGCACGCGACCGCAAAATTCAAGCGCTGCTGCCCCTGCGCGGCAAAATTTTGAACGTTTTGGGCGCGGCATCGGCCAAATTGGACCAAAACACCGAAATCGCCGATCTGTGCCAAGCCTTGGGCGTGGGCATGGGCGCACGGTTTAACATCGCCGATCTGCGGTATGATAAGGTCATCATTATGACCGACGCCGATGTGGACGGCGCCCATATCGCGGCGTTGTTGATGACGTTTTTCTTTACCCAGATGCGGCCGTTGATCGACCATGGGCACCTATACCTTGCACGCCCGCCGCTGTATCGCCTGACCCAGGGCGCGCGGCGGGTTTATGCGGTGGACGATGTGGAAAAAGACGCCCTGTTGGCCAAGGGCCTGGGCGGCAAGGGTAAAATTGATGTCGCGCGGTTCAAAGGCTTGGGTGAAATGGACGCAAAAGATTTGAAAGAAACGACGATGGACCCGCGCAGCCGCACCTTGATTCGCGTCGCCGTGGAACAAACCGCCGCCGCCGAAACCGGCGATCTGGTCACACGCCTAATGGGTAAAAAACCGGAGCTGCGGTTCCAATACATCCAAGAAAATGCACAATTTGTGGATGGGTTGGACGTTTAGGGGAAATAAATGAAAACACTTGGTATGATATTAGGAATTATACTTATCATTGTGGGTATAATACTCTTTGGTGTTATTGGCTGGTATTTTATTGAAATTCTTAGCGCAGTGGTAGAAGGAGCCAGGGAACTCGAACCAACAGTATATGTGCCGCTATTTGTGACTGTTTTAACGGCTGCGCTTGGGTTGAGTGGAACACTCTATATCCAATGGGGAATACGAAACCGCGAGATCGAAGCCGCACATCGAGAGAGGAAACTTGAGATTTATCTAGAATTTATGGTTTTCTTAGAAAAACTTATTCTGTCTCAGAAAAAAAATCTAAAACCTATGTCAGAGGTAGATATAGGGAGAGAACTTATTTCAATAAGAACTCGTGCTGTTTTATGGGGGTCTCCAAGAGTTTTAAGAGCATTTACCGAATTAGCCAGACCTGATAAATCTCAAAAGGAGATACTTCAAAATATGGATGAAATTCAACGCGCAATGCGCGCTGATCTTGGGCTTTCTAATTCTGGTTTAGGTGACAAATTTTTTGTCCGGATTGCGCTAAAAGATCCTTCAGAATTGGATAATTTGAAATAGATGTCTGTGGCCAAATTTCCTAAGATCATATTTTGGCCAAAGACTCCTCGAAATTGCGGGTAATGCCTGATAGTTATAGACTAACTTTCATTCACTTATACCTTCCCCCATGCGCCAACTCCTCCTCCTTCTTCTTCTCACCGCCTGTGGGCGGCCTTTAACGTCGGCTGAGGCGGCGTATATGGC
>CALFSY010000158.1 GCA_937916365.1 uncultured Jannaschia sp.
CTGGCTTAAATGGGCGCCTTCTACGACGCTCATTCCACGCCGCCACGCCTTCTTTTAGCCATTCTAAATGTTGCGAGTCTGCCATGCCGTGGTCTTTCTATCCTTTTGCCGCCACACGCTATCGGTTTGATAGGGTGGGTCAAGCCGCCATTTATCTTGCATTTTATGTTGTTTCGGCGTATTGTGAACATACAGTGAACAATGGGAGGGTGCGATGACCTTAAAAGACATTGCCGATAAATTGGTCGACGGCTGTAAATCGGGGCAAGAATTGGCGAATTTGCCCGCGTTATATGACGCAAACGCCGTATCGGTTGAAGCCGCCGATTACACCGGCCACGGGCGCGAAATCACCGGTCTGGATGCGATTCGCGGCAAACACGCCTGGTGGAATGACAGTTTTGAGGTGCACAGCGCCGATGTAGAAGGCCCGTTTTTACACGGCGACGATCGGTTTGCGGTGATTTTTCAAATCGACGCCACCGAAAAGGCCAGCGGCCAGCGTATGCCGATGAAAGAGGTCGCCATATATCACGTGGCCAACGGCAAAATCGTGCGCGAGGAATTTTTTGGCACCGGTTAAGGCCGGACCAAAGCACACCATGCGCTGTGTGCGTGTATGTGGATGGTGCGTTACGCGGCCTCTAACGCCGCGATGATGCGCCCGAAATCCGATGCACGCAACGATGCACCGCCCACCAACGCCCCATCAACATGGGCGATGGCAAAGATGTGCGCGGCGTTATCGGGTTTGACCGATCCGCCATAAAGAATGCGCGTGGTCTGCCCGATGGTATCGCCAAAGTGCTGGGTTAAGGTGCGGCGAATGACATCGTGCGCGGCGGCAATGTCATCCGCGGCGGGCACGCGCCCCGTGCCGATGGCCCAAACAGGTTCGTAAGCGATGGTCAGCGTTTCGCCCGTCACCCCATTCGGAACAGAACCGGACAGTTGATCCGCAATAACGTCCAACGTGTGGCCCGCATCGCGTTGTGATTCTGTTTCGCCCACGCAGATTATGGTTTTAAGGCCCGCGTTCAGGGCGGCCTGTGCCTGGGCGTGCACATCATCGTTGCGTTCGCCATGGTCCGTGCGGCGCTCGGAATGGCCCACGATGACATAATCCGCGCCTGCATCGGCCAACATGGGGGCCGAAATATCGCCGGTGTGTGCGCCCGCGACCCTTGAGTGGCAGGTTTGCCCCCCCAATGCGATCGGGCCGCCGTTGCCCACGCGCGCCTGCATCCGGTGGATCAGGGTCGCGGGCGGGCAAATCACAATATCAACCGAACTTTGGCGATGCGCCGCGGCCAAGGCATCAATTTCGGCCAGGTCTGCCCCCGTGCCGTGCATTTTCCAATTTCCGGCGGCCAATTTCCGGCGCATTCCCCCCCCTTTTCCAACGGGTGTTGGTGTTTTTGTGTTATCAAACCCTAATCTGTTGGGGGTGTGATCTTAATCAATAACCTGCGTCAAAGATGGGCCAAGGCTTGCCGCGCCCAATCGCAGGCAAGATCGGGGTTATCCAGCGCCGCATCCGGCATCGACCAATACGGCATGGTGCCCGCCACCCCGTTTGATCGGACATACGTCCAACGGGTGCTGCCCGCGGCCTCAAGCGCCGCGACGAAATCGCCCGCCCCTTTTAGGCGCAGGGTGCCGTCGGCGGACATCATCGCAAAAATCGTGCCGTCGTGATAAAAACACACCCCGCCCATCATCTTTCGTGTTGTGATACGGCCAAGCCCGGCAAATAGACCAAGGGCATGGTCAATGTCTGCGGCACGAACGCTCATGTATTCGATGCCTGCGCGTCCTTTAATACATCAATGTCTTTGAATTTAACCGATTCGCCGCATCCACACGCATCGGCCACGTTGGGGTTGCGGAATTTGAAACCGGATTCCAGCAACGACACCTGATAATCAATTTCGGTGCCAAACAAAAACATTTGCGCCATTGGGGCGATCATTACGCGCGCGCCCTGATGTTCGACGATTTCGTCCAATGGGTCGCGTTCGGCGACATAGTCCATGGTGTATTCCATGCCGGCGCATCCCCCCTTTTTTACCCCGATCCGCAGGCCATGACTGCCCTTTTCGGCCATTAAGGTTGCAATTTGGCGGGCGGCGGCGGGGGTTATCGACACCGCCTTTTTCCCAGGGATACCAAACATCAAAGGATCCTCCGAATAGGTGTTCACATAAAGCCAAGTTCAAGGCGGGCTTCATCGCTCATCATATCCATACCCCAAGGTGGCTCCCAGGTTAGTTCGACATCAACCTGTCGCACCCCATCTAGGGGTTCGACGGCATCGGCCACCCACCCGGGCATTTCACCGGCCACGGGACACCCCGGCGCGGTCAGCGTCATGATAATACGCACCGCGTTATCGGGTTGAATATCAATCGTATAAATCAGGCCAAGATCATATATATTTACGGGAATTTCAGGATCATAAACCGAACGGCACGCCGCAACCACCCCATCGTATAGGGGATGATCCGTGCTGGACGGATGGATCAAAGGCGCACCTTCCAGGGGGGTGTGCGGGTTGCTATGGTCTGGGGCGTGGCTCATGGCATTTTGACCTGTAAAATTCTAAATGAATATATAAGATTTACAGATAGGGCGTAAAGACCCGTCGTCACACGACCCATTTCCGGGGTATTCAAAGCAAGTGCACCACCCCGAACGCGCATAAACAAGGCCCACCTTAACATGACCGATCAGTTGCTTAAAGGATTGACGTTGCGCGGTCTTGAGGTGTTTGAATCCCTGGCCCGCACAGGATCGGTGGCGGTGACGGCCGCGCGGCTACGGATGAGCGCACCCGCGGTATCGCAGCAGATTAAAAACCTGTCCCGCGCGGTGGGGGCCGATTTGATCGACCATTCGCGACGCCCCATGGCGTTGACCCCCGCGGGGCGTGTGTTTTTGGCACGCACAGAAACGGCGTTACAGGCTTTGCGTGCCGGTCAACGCGGGTTAACGGCGCTGGATCTTAGCGAACTTTCCACGCTGGCATTGGGTATTATTGAAGATTTTGAAAACGAAGTTACGCCATTGTTGGCCACCCGCCTGGCTGAAACGATGTCACAATGCGCGTTTCGTCTGGTCACTGGGGCCAGCCACGCGTTGCAAGAAAAAATCGCCCGCCGTAACCTTGATATTGTAATTTGCGCAGCAGGTGGGGCGGCCGACCCCGCACGAACCCGCGCATATGCGTTGTTTGAGGATCCCTATATCCTAGCCGTGCCAAAAGGCACAGATGTGTCCACCAATCTAAATAACCTTAGGCACCTGACCTTTCTACGGCGGGATTTGGACCAAGTGATGGGACAGCAGATCGAGGCATATTTGGGCCATACCGGTTTTGTGCCGCCCGCCCGATTTGAAATGGATTCCAATCAATCCATCAGTGCCCTGGTGGCCAGTGGGGCGGGATGGACGATTACCACACCGCTTAGCCTTTTGCGGGCGGGGCGTTTTGCCACCGCGATTGATGCCCATCCCCTACCAGGGGAACCCATGTCGCGACGCATCATGCTTTATGCAACAGATGATTGGACGGTGGATATACCACACCAAATTGCCGATCTTGCGCGCACCTTGATCGAAGAACATTTTGCCATTCCGGGGGCGGCACAAATGCCCTGGCTGGGCGATCGTTTTCGGGTGCTGAACACCTAAATCCCCCATCAAATGTTTACGGTCCGATTGCACAAAGATACACCATAATTTGTGCGTCTTATGTGATTGCCATGGTGGGATGCATGATTTACGCTAAACCACATTGGTGTTTTTCAACCATATAAATCGGAATGCCCTTATGTGGGCGCGGCGCATTTCAAAACTATAAAAATCGCGCCACGCCGCAAACACAAAGGAAAATGTAATTCCGTTAAGGGGGGGCGATCACACCGCATGTGTATCTAACGCGGCCTCGGTCAATGAGGCTCAGCGCGTTAAAATAATTTTAGGGTGTTGCGGTTGTTGCGAAATATATGTCGCGCCCGCCCCACCCATATTTGGGAGGATCATGGGAAGATGACATTGACCACATCGCAACTGAACAGGGAAACATTTCCCGCCCCTTTGGCCGAGGCACACATTGATGCGGCCATGTATGACGATATGTATGCGGCCTCTGTCACCGATCCGGTTGCGTTTTGGGGTGAACACGGAAAACGCATTGATTGGATCAAACCTTATACGCGAGTGAAAGATACATCATTTGCGCACGACGATGTGTATGTGCGTTGGTTTGATGACGGCACGTTGAATGTGGCGGCAAATTGCATTGATCGTCATTTGCCCACACGCGGCGATCAAACCGCCATTATCTTTGAACCCGACGACCCAACAGACACGGCGCAGCATATTACCTATAACGATCTTGCTGGGCATGTGGGCACCTTTGCCAATGTTCTAAAACACTGTGGCGTTGAAAAAGGCGACCGCGTCGTGATCTACATGCCCATGATCCCCGATGCCGCCTATGCCATGTTGGCATGTGCGCGGATTGGGGCGATCCATTCGGTTGTGTTTGCTGGCTTTTCACCAGATGCGTTGTCCGCGCGGATTAATGGGTGCGAGGCGAAATTGGTCATCACCGCCGATGGCGCACCGCGTGGTGGGCGTGTCACCGATTTGAAGGACAATGTGAACAAGGCGTTGTTGCACAATACCCTTGATACCAAGTGTTTGGTTGTAAAACGCACGGGGCAGCAGGTCGCTTGGGTTGAGGGGCGCGATATATGGTATGATGACATCGCCGCCCGTGTTAGCAGCGATTGCCCCCCTACGGAAATGGGGGCAGAAGACCCGCTGTTTATTCTATATACCTCTGGCTCCACCGGGCAGCCAAAGGGCGTTGTGCATACAACGGGGGGGTATCTTGTCCATGCGTCCATGACGCACCAATACACGTTTGATTATCACGATGGTGATATATTTTGGTGCACGGCGGACGTGGGGTGGGTAACAGGACATTCCTATATCGTTTACGGCCCGTTGGCGAATGGGGGCACCACATTGATGTTTGAAGGTGTGCCAACCTATCCCGATGCCGGGCGATTTTGGGCGGTATGCGAAAAACACAAAGTTACGCAATTTTATACCGCACCTACCGCCATTCGCGCGTTGATGGGCAAGGGCACAGATTTCGTTACACCCTATGATTTATCCAACCTTAAGGTTCTGGGCACAGTGGGTGAACCCATCAACCCTGAGGCGTGGAATTGGTATAACGAAAATATCGGCAAAGGCCGGTGCCCCATCGTGGATACCTGGTGGCAGACGGAAACCGGCGGGCACATGATGACGTTATTGCCAGGTGCGCATACGCCAAAACCAGGGGCCGCGCAAAAGCCGTTTTTTGGTGTGCAACCGATGGTTTTAGACCCTACCTCTGGCAATGTAATCGAAGGTAACGATGTCGAAGGGGTGTTGGTCATTGCCGACAGTTGGCCGGGGCAAATGCGCACGGTGTGGGGCGATCACGACCGGTTCGTAAAAACATATTTTAGCGATTATAAGGGCTATTACTTTACCGGCGATGGATGCCGTCGCGACGCCGATGGCGATTATTGGATCACGGGCCGCGTCGATGATGTGATTAACGTGTCCGGCCATCGGATGGGCACGGCAGAAATCGAAAGCGCATTGGTGGCCCATGAAACGGTAAGCGAGGCGGCGGTGGTGGGGTATCCGCACCCGATCAAAGGACAGGGCATTTATTGTTATGTCACATTGATGGGTGATGAAACACCGTCAGACGCGCTTAAAAAAACGCTCAGCGATTGGGTGCGTGCGGAAATCGGCCCGATCGCGAAACCCGATGTGATACAGTGGGCGCCTGGCCTGCCGAAAACCCGATCCGGCAAAATCATGCGCCGCATTTTGCGTAAGATCGCCGAAAACGATTTCGGTTCATTGGGCGATACCTCAACGCTGGCCGATCCATCTGTGGTCGACGATTTGATCGCCAATCGCGCCGCACCCTAAAAACATGGGCATACATCTAAGATGTATGGCCCATAAACCACAGCGGTTTGCCCCACGGCTACCCCTTTGAATAGGTGACAGCATGTTGTTGCAAGCCAAAGCGAAACCTGTGCGCCACGCCAAGATAATGAAAAGAAGTATATAAAACAAAGTCGTTGCAGAATTTTTTTCAGCAGCTTTGTAGGTTTTATCTTCAACACATCTTTGCGCATGGGTGTTTACAAGATAAAATAGAAACCCACACGCCACAGAAATTGATACGCATTCACGCGGTATTGCACATGACCCATAGACGTAAGTATTTTTTCATGTCATGAGTAGCGACGCAATGGGTTTTACCCAATTCGCCATAATGCCCAAGTCAGGGGGCGTGGCGTAACTCTGTCTGCCGGATCGAGGAGGGATCGGCGATTACAGGCTTTGAAGGGAGTATATCAATGACAGAAAACTCTGATAACAACGCATATTGGTCCGCCAACATTCGTTTGGTGACCATATGTTTGGTCATTTGGGCGCTTGCGTCTTATGGTTTCGCTATTCTGCTGCGTCCGCTAATTAGCGGCATTGCTGTGGGTGGCACCGACCTGGGCTTTTGGTTCGCACAGCAGGGATCAATCCTTGTGTTTTTGGTGCTGATCTTTTTTTACGCATGGCGCATGAATTCAATCGATAAAGCCCACGGCGTGGACGAGTAAGAGGCGGAACAAAATAATGGATCAAACAACACTTAATATCATCGTTGTGGGGTTGTCGTTTGCGCTCTACATCGGGATCGCAATTTGGGCGCGTGCGGCATCGACCAGCGAATTTTACGCCGCTGGTCGCGGGGTGAACCCCGTGGTCAACGGCATGGCCACAGCGGCGGATTGGATGTCGGCGGCATCCTTCATCTCTATGGCCGGTCTTATCGCGTTTGTTGGCTACAATAACTCGCTCTTCCTAATGGGATGGACCGGTGGGTATGTGTTGATGGCGATGCTATTGGCGCCTTACCTGCGCAAATTTGGCAAATATACTGTGCCCGAATTTGTGGGTGACCGGTATTACAGTCAAACCGCCCGTGTGGTGGCCGTGGTCTGCTTGATTGTTATTTCGGTAACATACGTGATTGGGCAGATGTCGGGTGCCGGTGTGGCTTTTGCTCGCTTTTTAGAGGTTACGCGCGAAACGGGCCTTTATATCGCGGCCGCAGTTGTGTTTATCTACGCGGTTTTGGGTGGTATGAAGGGCATCACCTACACTCAGGTGGCGCAGTATTGCGTGTTGATCGTTGCGTATACAATACCAGCGATCTTTATTTCGCTGCAACTGACGGGCAATCCGGTTCCTGGCTTGGGCTTGTTTTCCAACATGGCCGACGGCACAGCAGGCACGGGGCAGCCGCTTTTGGTGACACTTGATGGTCTTTTGACCGATCTTGGGTTTCGGGAATATACCGCAACAACCAATCCTTGGTTGATGGCGCTTTATACCCTATCATTGATGATCGGGACGGCGGGGTTGCCGCACGTCATTATCCGGTTTTTCACAGTGCCCAAAGTTTCCGATGCGCGTTGGTCTGCGGGATGGGCGTTGGTGTTTATCGCGTTGCTTTACCTAACGGCCCCGGCCGTGGGTGCGATGGCGCGGTTGAACATCATCACCACAATGTGGCCCAATGGTGTGCAGGAAGAGGCAGTTTCAGTTGAGGATCTACCAGATTGGTTTGAAACCTGGCAGGTAACCGGCCTTCTTGGGGTTGAGGATAAAAATGGCGACGGCCTTATCCAATACTACAATGAAAATTCCGTAGAGGGGCAAGCATTTGCCGAGGCAAACGGATTGGCCGGTAACGAATTGGTCACCTTTAACCGTGACATTCTGGTTCTGGCTAATCCAGAGATTGCGCAACTCCCACCCTGGGTAATTGCATTGATTGCTGCGGGTGGTTTGGCGGCGGCGCTGTCGACCGCAGCGGGGCTGTTGTTGGCGATTTCTTCGGCGATCAGTCACGATTTAATCAAATCGACGATCAACCCAAGCATTTCGGAACGGGGGGAACTGTTGGCGGCGCGCATTTCGATGGCGGCGGCGATTGTTCTGGCAACATATCTGGGGCTCAACCCGCCCGGGTTCGCGGCGCAGGTTGTGGCCTTGGCCTTTGGTTTGGCGGCGGCGACATTGTTCCCGACGTTGATGATGGGAATTTTTTCCAAACGGATGAATTCCGCCGGGGCGATTGCGGGTATGTTGGCTGGTTTGATTACAACCTCTCTTTACCTGTTCCTATATCTCGGATGGTTCTTCATTCCGGGCACGGCGGTGTTTGACTCAAGCCAATACCTGTTTGGTATTCCGCCCACGCATTTTGGCCCGATTGGCGCGTTGTTCAACTTTACCGCTGCTTATATCGTGTCGAACATGACGGCAGAACCCCCGCAGGAAATTCAAGACCTGGTCGAATCTGTGCGGATTCCGCGTGGGGCAGGTACGGCAACCGCCCACTAAAAATACCGGTCAAAGCCTGTGAACCAGGCTTTGACCTATCATGGGCGCATCCTAATGCATTGGGGTGCGCCTTATCGTATCAGAATTTAATCAAGCCAAATGGTGGGGGTGCATGACGTTCGACATCGTCATTTTCCTGTCCGAGACGCCGCCCTTTGACACATTGCCAGAGGGGGAGCACACCAAAATTGCGGCTCTGATGACCCTTTCCGAGGTGCAGGCAGGCACGCAGCTTTCCCAAATTGGGCAGCCTGTTGATACCTTTTATATAATCGTGGACGGTCGCATCGACATCACAGATGTATATGGGCACACGCTTTCTATTCTGGGGCCTAAAAATACGTTTGGCGCCCGCGATTTGTTAAAGGGGTGGGACAGTAAGATCAACGCCGTTGCGGTTGAAGATAGCCGCGTGTTGACCATTCCCGCCGCGGGGTTCCATAAATTGATGGACAACCATCCCCTACTGTTGCGGTTTTTTGGCCGTGGTGGCGGGATGACCCCTGCCCGGGGCCGCGACATTACCACTGTTCCCCTGCGGGATGTGATGACCGCACACACTGTTACGTGCGCGCCCGATACACCGTTGATTGATGTCGCGCGCTACATGCGCGATGCCCAAGTATCAAGTGTTGTTGTAACCCAACATGATCAGGTATGCGGTATTTTAACGACCCGTGATATTGCCACACGCGCGGTGGCCGAAGGTGTGTCCGCCGCCACACCGGCCAAACAGATTATGACAACCAATCCCGTCACCTTACCACCAACGGCATTGGTGGCTGATGTGTTGCACGAAATGGTTGAACGCGGCATCGCCCATATTCCAGTGGTTGAACACGGAACGTTAATCGGCATTCTAACCCAAACCGATTTAACACGGGTTCAGGCAAGATCGACCGCCGCATTGATCAAAGATATATTTGCGGCGGATACCCCCGCCACCATCGCCGCAGTCACGCGCAATTTGCCCGATGTTTTGGTGCATCTGGTGGGGGGGCAAAGCCCGCATCATGTGGTGACGCGATTAATCACCGATGTGACGGATGCCGCCACCCGCCGTTTGCTGGCCTTGGCCGAACAAATGCTGGGCCCACCGCCGGTGCCGTATTTATGGCTGGCCTGCGGATCGCAGGGGCGCCGTGAACAAACAGGGGTCAGTGACCAGGATAATTGCCTAATCCTTGATGATCGTATGACATCCGCCGATGATGCGTATTTTGCGGCATTGGCAACATTTGTGTGTGATGGGTTGCACGCGGCGGGGTATGTATATTGCCCCGGTGACATTATGGCGACCAACCCGCGTTGGCGGCAACCGTTACATGTATGGCGCCGTTATTTTCGCGGCTGGATTGATACACCCAACCCCGAAGCGCAAATGCTGGCCTCAGTCATGTTCGATCTGCGCCCAATCGGCGGGGATGAACGGCTATTTTCGGATTTACAGGTAGATACGTTAACCGCCGCGGCGGCAAATTCAATCTTTGTGGCACATATGGTTGCCAATGCGATGAAACATGCGCCACCGCTTGGCCTGTTTCGCAATTTTGCGACGGTACGGTCGGGGGAACATAAAAACATGATTGATATGAAACACAACGGCGTTATTCCCGTGGTTGATTTGGGCCGTATTTACGCCCTGCAAGGGTCGTTGACGGCAATCAACACGCGCGCGCGCTTAAGTGCGGCGATGGAGGCCGGCGTCATATCTCCCTCTGGTGGGCGGGATTTGATCGAGGCATATGACATGATCGCCGATGCGCGGCTTACCCACCAGATGGCACAAATCAAACGGGGGGAACGCCCCGATAACTTTATGGCGCCATATGAATTGTCGGATTTTGAACGAAATCATCTGCGCGAGGCATTTCTTATTATTAAAACCATGCAATCCGCCGCCGGTGCCGTGGGCGGGGTGCTAAGTTAAAGGGGCCGCATCACCTATGTTTTGGACGCTCATTGCCACAATTTTCGCGGGTTTTGCGGGGGCTGGGGTCGGCCTTTTGTTGCGGCGTGTGACGCGCCAACGTTTGCCCAGATCCATTGTGCCAATCCTGGCCGGGGGCGTCATGTTGGCGGCAACCGTCGGGCAAGAATATGGATGGTATACCAATGTGTTGGATACGATGGATCAAAATACAATCGTGATCTGGGAACGCGAACATCAGGCATGGTGGCAACCTTGGACCTATGTGTGGCCTTGGGTGCGGGGTTTCGCGGCATACGTGCCGTCTGAAACGGTGGAAACCGCCCCTGGCTCCGGGGTATTGGTCGCGCAGATTTGGATCCAAGAACGTTGGAATCCCGCAACCATCCGCCCGATCCTGGTGCACTGTGCGCTTGGGCGGCGTGCGGACATCCTACCCGACACAGTATTTGGGGCAGGGGGGGACCCGGTGAATGCTAACTGGCAAAATATACCGCCAACCGACCCGATCTTAGCGTCATTTTGTAACGAAGAGGGATAATCCCACTCACACCATAACCCCCCTCAGGGCACAAAGGACGCCCCGCTTATGCTAAACTATCTTAGCCTGCGCTTACGTATTTTTCTATTCTTTGCGCTGCTGGCCGTGGGGGGATCGGCGCTAAGCCTTTTGGGGTTAACGATCGGGTATATCCGATTGGGATCGGACGAGGCGGTCAATTCATTTGTCATCGCGGGTGTGATCGCCGTTTTGGCCATTTGTGGCCTAACAACATGGATTTGGGTGTTATTCGACGATCATGTCGCACGCCCGGTCGAACGTTTGGCCGCCGACATGCGTGCCCGTGCCCATGCCAGTGTGCCACATGATATTGACGATGACACCGCCCCCTATTTGGGGGATTTGGCCCCTGCCGCCGCTGCCGTTGCATCGAACCTGATTGAAGCGCGCGCAACCATGGCCCAAAGCGCACGGCGTGAAACCGCACGCATTGCCCACGAAAAAAAGCGGTTTGAAACCCTGTTGGCCGAAATGTCAGAGGGCGTTTTGTTTTGCACGCCTGCCCATGCCATCATGCTTTATAACGATCAAACACGCACCCTGCTGGGACAGGCGGAAAAGGTGGGTCTTGGGCGCCCCCTGAAAAATTTGGTGCGCATGGGACCCATTCACGATGCCTATGCGCGACTTTGTGCAAATCCGTCGCAGGATGGCGCAGACATTCTTATCATCACCCGAACCAACGCCCATCTGTTAGAAGCGCGGATGCGGCTTATTAGATTTGAAAATCCCCCCGAAGGTGGCGGCCATGATATGGCCGGACCTGGCTATATGCTAACACTGCGTGATGTGACCGATACTTTGAGCATACAGGCGGAACGCGCGCATCTTTTGAATCGTCTTGTGGCGGCGGTTGATGCAGCCCTGCCCGATTTTCCCAAAGGGGCGGCAACCACCACGTTGGCGGGCACATTGGCCCAAGTTACCGCGCGGAAAATCGCCACAGATACACATTGGTGGCCGATGGAATCCCTTGCGGTGCAGGATCTTGGCACGGCGCTGGCCGCGCGTTTGGCGCGCAAAGGTCTTACGTTGACCCCCCATAATTTGGGGGCCACACGGGTGCGGTGCGACGGGTTTGCCATAACGCGCCTGTTGGAAAGGTTGGCATTGGATTGGGCGTCGGATGGTGCGGCGAACCTAACCTTAACATGCACGTCCGATTCCCCCAATACCGCATCACTAAGGTTAGAGGCGACGGGCGTGCCACCCACACCTGTGACCTTGGCGGGATGGATGGAAACACCGCTTTCCCCTGGTTTAACGGGCTTTTCCGCGCACGATGTCGCCCTGTCCCATGGCACGGCGGTTGTGTCGGCCCCGGCACAGACGGGCCGTGCCGCATTGTGTTTAACATTGCCACTGGCCGCCCCACCGGCGCCGAAAGAAATCCACAGAGTGATCTATGATTTTGATCTATTCAATTCATCCGCCCCCGCAGATGTGCGTCAGGCACCACTAAGCGCCCTAAGTTTTGTGGTGTTCGACACGGAAACCACGGGGCTTGACCCGCAGGTGGATGAAATTTGCCAAATCGCCGCTGTGCGTGTGGTCAATGGCAATTTATTGCCAGATGAAAGGTTTGACACCTTGGTTCATCCAGGCCGTCCTATCCCAACATCGGCCACGCAAATCCACCACATTACCAATGATATGGTTGCCGATGCGCCGTCTATGCCGCAGGCATTGGCACGATTTCATGCCTTTGTGGGTGATGACATCCTTGTCGCCCATAATGCGCCGTTCGACATGGCATTTTTACGGCGTCACGAAACAACAATCGGCGAACGCTTTGACCAAACCATCCTGGACACAGTGTTATGTTCGGCGATACTGTTTGGTCAATCGGCACACCACACGTTGGACGCATTGTG
>CALFSY010000159.1 GCA_937916365.1 uncultured Jannaschia sp.
CGGATTCGCGTATTCCCAAAATGTAGACATGATGAATGTATTAAGCCCTTACAACACAACCCACAACAAACCATCTGTTGTATCCTTTAGCGCAGATTGACGCGGAGCGCCGCCGCAGCAGCAAAAGGCAGAAATCCGAAACACCCAAATGTGATGCCCGCCATCAGCAAAAGGGGAATCATCGGGTCGCCCGCCTCCATCGCGGCGCGATTGACCACCAGTGTGCCGAAAATAAGCGTGGGCACATAAAGCGGTAACACCAAAAGCGATAGCAAAAGCCCGCCGCGTTTGATCCCAACAGTCAAAGCCGCCCCAAACATTCCAATGGCGCTTAATGCGGGTGTTCCAACGATGAGAGAGATCATAAGCCACGAAAAAGCAGGTCCAGGTAAATTTAATAAAACTGCAAGAACAGGCGCGGATAACACCAAAGGTAGCCCCGTTGTGATCCAATGGGCCAATGTTTTTACAGTGGCAATTCCTTCCAAAGGCACGGGCGCTGTTGCCAAAAAATCCAGTGTGCCGTCTTCCCAATCCAGTTGAAATATCCGATCAAGTGACAAAAGACAGGCCAACAAAGCCCCCAACCATAAAATTCCCGGTGCAATGGCCGATAAAATATTCGTATCCGGCCCAACACCCAATGGAACAAGCGTGGCAAAGATTAAAAAAAAGGCAAGGTTTAGGCCAATCCCCCCTCCGGCACGCATTGCCAACATCAGGTCACGTTTCAAAAGACCCATCATAGTGTGGGGCGCCCCATGATGTCATCATCGCGAAACGCATGAACAAAGCTGTCATTGTGTCTTGGACGTTTGGCAATATGTGGGGTAATATTTAACACATTTGCCTGTGGTAAACCTAAATCAATATGTGTGGCGATCACTGCGCTGCCACCTTGGTTAAGATGCGCTTGCATGACTGCACCAAAACGCGCCACATTTTCGGTGTCCAGTGACACTGTCGGTTCATCCAAGCACCAAATCGGGCGCCCCGTGACCATAAGGCGGGCCAATGATAAACGTCGTTTTTGCCCAGCAGACATATCCCCCGCCCGTTGAACCTGTAGCGGGTTTAGATCAAAGGCATCTATGGCAGGTTGAATTTTGCGGGTGCCAAACATTGCGGCCCAAAACTGTAAGGTTTCTTTTACCGTAAGCTGTGGTTTTATCCCATCGGCATGGCCTGCATAGGCAATGCGATCCTGTGCGCCCTCAATCACTCCCGCAAGGGGGGGGGTTAGCCCTGCTAATGTGCGCAGCAATGTGGTTTTCCCTGCACCATTGGCGCCATGCACGATGACAGCCTGGCCCGGGGCCACCGAAAACGTGACACCGGACAATATTTGCAGCAATCCACGACCGCACGATAGGTCAATCACATGTAACATGATGATGAAAACGGTAACGGATCAATCCAGAAAGAAAAAGCGGTGGATGTTAAATCCTTACATCCGTGCCCAGCAATTATTCAAGCCATATTGCACCCTATAGAATTGTATGCAATAGTATGCAATATAATCACTAGGGCATGATTATCCTTGATTGACGTGGCCGCCCATGGCATCGATCATGTGGAAAAACCGCCCTGCATCACGATAAAGAAAGGTTTCGCCATGCCTCTGACTGTTGGTCATGATACTGCTCGCACCCGTCAAACCCTGACAGTGGGCGATACAACATATGCCTATTATTCGATTGCAGGTGCCGAGGCGGCGGGTCTGGGCGATTTTTCGCGCCTTCCTGCGGCGCTTAAGGTCGTGTTGGAAAACCTGTTGCGGTTTGAAGACGGCAAAACCGTCGATTTGGATGATATTCGGGCGTTTTCCGATTGGGCCGCGCAAGGTGGCCAAAACCCGCGCGAAATCGCCTATCGCCCCGCACGCGTGTTAATGCAGGATTTCACCGGTGTTCCCGCAGTGGTGGATTTGGCCGCGATGCGCGACGGGATTAAAGCGTTGGGCGGTGATCCCCAAAAAATCAATCCGTTAAACCCCGTTGACCTGGTGATTGACCATTCGGTCATGATTGACGAATTCGGCAATCCCCGTGCATTTCAAATGAATGTAGATCGTGAATATGAACGTAATATGGAACGTTATACATTCCTAAAATGGGGCCAATCGGCGTTTGATAATTTCCGTGTCGTGCCACCCGGCACAGGCATTTGCCATCAAGTCAACCTGGAATACCTGGCCAAAACCATATGGTCCGATACCGATCAAAGCGGTGAATTGGTCGCCTATCCTGACACGTTAGTGGGCACCGACAGCCATACAACCATGGTCAATGGCGCCGCCGTGTTGGGTTGGGGTGTGGGCGGGATTGAGGCCGAAGCCGCGATGTTAGGCCAACCGATTTCGATGTTGATCCCCGAGGTTGTGGGTTTTGAGTTAACCGGTTCAATGGTTGAGGGCACAACGGGCACCGATTTGGTCCTAAAGGTTGTGGAAATGCTGCGTGCAAAAGGCGTTGTCGGCAAATTCGTTGAATTTTATGGCGAAGGATTGGATCGTTTGCCCTTGGCCGATCGCGCGACCATTGCCAATATGGCCCCCGAATATGGGGCAACGTGTGGGTTTTTCCCCATTGATGGTGAAACCTTGCGCTATCTACGAAACACGGGTCGGGATGAACGCACACTAACCCTTGTTGAAACCTATGCCAAAGCAAACGGGTTGTGGCGTGATGCCGATTACAGGCCGGTTTATACCGATACATTGCATCTGGATATGCGCACAGTCGTTCCTGCAATTTCTGGCCCCAAACGCCCACAGGATCATACACCATTGACCAAAGCGGCCACAGCCTTTCACCAAGTGGTGACAGATTATCGCGGCGCCAACACGCCCGCGCATAAATCCAGCCCTGTCGAAGGGGCCGATTATACGTTGCGTGATGGGTCGGTTGTCATCGCGTCCATCACATCGTGCACAAATACATCAAATCCTTACGTGATGATTGGGGCCGGATTGGTGGCGCGCAAGGCCCGTGCGTTGGGGCTTAACCGCAAACCTTGGGTCAAAACGTCGCTTGCGCCCGGGTCACAAGTGGTGTCTGCCTATCTTGAGGCCGCAGGATTACAAAATGATCTGGACGCGATCGGTTTCAACCTGGTGGGGTATGGATGCACCACCTGCATTGGAAATTCCGGCCCCTTGGCCCCGGAAATCAGCACATCGATCCATGAAAACGATTTGGTTGCGGTTTCTGTTTTATCGGGCAATCGCAATTTTGAAGGCCGGATAAGCCCCGATGTGCGGGCGAATTACCTGGCGTCCCCCCCGCTGGTGGTGGCTTATGCGATTGCGGGTGATATGAATATTGACGTAGCGCGCGACCCCATTGCGCAAACATCCGATGGCCGGGATGTGTATTTGAAAGATATTTGGCCAACCCAAGCCGAAATTGCCGAATTGGTCGAAGCCACCGTGACGCGCCAGGCTTTCATCGAAAAATATGCCGACGTTTTCAAAGGCGATGCAAAGTGGCAGGGCGTGGAGGTGCCCCAAAAAGAAACATATGATTGGCCGGCAACATCGACCTATGTGCAAAACCCCCCTTATTTTCAGGGGATGGAACCTGAACCTGGCACAATCGAAAATGTCGAAAACGCGCGCATTTTGGCCATTCTGGGCGATATGATTACGACCGATCATATCTCACCCGCGGGGTCATTCAAAGAAACTACGCCGGCGGGTCGATACCTAATGGATCGGCAGGTCAGCCCACACCATTTCAATTCGTATGGCGCGCGGCGCGGCAATCACGAAGTTATGATGCGCGGCACCTTCGCCAATATCCGTATTAAAAATGAAATGCTGGATGGGGTCGAAGGCGGCTATACCTTAGGCCCCGATGGGCAACAGACTTCAATCTTCGAAGCTGCCATGGCTTATCAGGCCCAAGGCGTGCCATTGGTGGTGTTTGGGGGCGAACAATATGGTGCCGGGTCATCACGCGATTGGGCGGCCAAGGGCACGCGCCTTTTGGGGGTTAAGGCGGTCATTGCCGAAAGTTTTGAACGCATCCACCGATCAAATTTGGTGGGGATGGGGGTTATCCCACTTGAATTCACAGGCGACGATACGCGCAAAACGCTGGGCTTGAAAGGGGATGAAACTGTGTCCATTCAAGGGTTAGACAACGTAACACCGTTGGCCGATGTGCCCGCAACCATCACGTATGCGGACGGCACAGTGAAAACCATTATGTTAACATGCCGGATCGATACAGCGGTGGAAATTGAATACATCGAACATGGTGGGGTATTGCAATATGTCTTGCGTGATTTGGCAGTGAGCTAATACATCATTTTAATCAACATGATGCCGGGCTAAAGCTAAGATTAAAGAGGTTCGCCCAGAATTAATACTTGGCTGTAGCCCGTTTGGGGCCGGAGCAGGCTATGCCTTCCTTTTTGAGTGCAAAAAAATGTTACTGATCGGTATTTCGCATAAAATCTAAATAAAATACAAATATGGTGCGGGTGAGATGAGTAACCTAG
>CALFSY010000160.1 GCA_937916365.1 uncultured Jannaschia sp.
GGCGGCGCGGGCCTCTAATTCTTGCCAGCGATCCACAAGGCGGGCCGTGAACTCTGGGGAAAGCTGCGCCACCACAACATACGTGTCACGCTTTTCTAAACGATACACAGATATGGTGCGTTGCTTGCCTTGCACGTCCGTATATAGGTGATCCCCCATTGGGGGTTGGCCTATAACACCACGACCGGCAAGGCGTTCGATGGATTGTTTGACCTTATCATGGCGGCTTTCCAATAACTCCGCGATGTCCAGTGACGTCATGGTGAGGGGTGCACTGGATGCAAGTAGGGTGTCTGTGGTCATTATGCGGCCTCCATTTCGTTGCGGGCTTCACGCAACAACGTATCGCTGCCCTCTATATGATCGCTTCCATCGGGTTGAATCACGGCCAGCATTTTGACCAGCGCGTCCTGGGCCGTTTGCGGTTCGCGGCGGGCCAGTTCAGCGCACAGGGCGCTATAGATTTGATGGGTAAATCCTAATGCCGCATCCGTGGTGACGGCATTGCAAATGCCGCCAAATGATTCCGTAAGCGTCAACAGATCGTGGAAAGATAAGGCGTCAAACGATAGAGAAAGAGTGTTGGCAGTCATTATGCAGCCCTCCGATAGCTAATATTAAGCCTAGGGCCGCTGTCAAACGGGTGCCCAGGCAACAACGGGTTGACAGACCGACCTATCGGAATCGGCGCACCCGAGGGTGCCCCATTGCGCCCGGACATAATAAAACCGCGATCCCAAAGGGCGGCGCGGTTGTTTGAGCGCCGATAGACAGGCGGGCTGTCAAACCCGGCACACGTGTTTTGCGTGTGCGTATTTACGCTAGGCGAACCTATGGCGGGGGTCAAGGGGTTGCATGGTGTGCATGTTTGGATTATATCCCATGCCCACGCACAACAAAGGCGAATACCATGATTTATCATGATGTTTTGGTGACCCATGACCACGACGCGGGGGTTTTTACCGCCGTGAATGACGATCTTGGGCTGGTGGTTGAGGCCGAAACCTATGACGCGGTTGTTGCGGCTGCGCAGGATATTGCCCCCGATCTTGCCGATTTGAATATGGCCCCCCACGCGGGCAAAGACCTGCGCTTGCGCTTTATCAGAAACGACAATTTTATCTCTGCATGAATGCCGTCCAAACTTTACAGGGACGTGACCGAAATCTTGCTGGCCAATGGGTGCACATTTGTGCGGCAAGGCAAGGGTAGCCACGAAATCTGGCAAAGCCCGATCACGAACAAACGCTTTTCTGTGCCTGTATCCCTTAAGGGCACGGGCACCTATCAAAGCATCCTGCGCGTGGCGGGGTGTGGCAATCGGTCGTGTGACGGGGGGTAAAGTCATTGTCGCGTTCTCAAAACGGGATTTCGGAATCGTCGATGTCGGATTGCGAGCCGTATCCGCCGCTGTCGGGCGATTGACGTGCTGGATCGGAGTAGCCAGAACCACCGCCGCTGTTGCCGCCGTCGTTTTTGCTATCCAGCATGGTCAGAGAGGAACTGT
>CALFSY010000161.1 GCA_937916365.1 uncultured Jannaschia sp.
CATCAGCGATTGTTCCAGACGTATCAGAATGTAAAATGGTCGGGTGCGACGGCGCAAGAAACGGAATGCGCCCATCACGGATTTTGTAGTCCACTGGATTAACGCTTGACGCTTCGACTTTGATAATAACCTCCCCCTCGCGTGCATATGGGGTTGGGAATTCTACCCTTTCAAATATATCTGGCCCGCCGAACCCATTGATAATCATTGCTTTCATCGTTTTCCTCAATCTATGATAGAGCTTAAAATGCGTTTGCCACGCCAATTACAAGCGCCACACCAAGCACGACCGATGTCGCGGCGGTAAGCATTGCGCCCCCGGCCCGCAGCATCAGGAAGATTTTTTTGCCACCTTCGGCGCCGATCAGGTGCGAACCCGCCGCGCTTGAAAAACCAACACCATGCATCAATCTTGCCACGGCAAATGCAACCGCGATCCAGAACGCCAATCCTGTTTGGCCAAACAAAACCTCATATATCGCAAGAACAGCAACGAAAATTGCGGCATTCTCGGCCAGGTTGCCGTGCCTGCGAACCAGGCGTTCCAATATGATGTCACCGTCAATGCCGACACCTTTTTTCAAGCCCGTTCGATACATCCCGACGTTAAGCATCAGAAGACTCTGCACGGTAAGCAACCCGCCGCCCAGAATGGCCGTGTAAAATGGTGTGAAGAGTTGATCCATTGGTTTTCCTTTCTTTTCGTGTCTTCCCAAGGTGATAACCTTGCGTAGGCCATAGAAATTGGTTTGACGGGGATCAATGTAGTGGCTAATTTTTGTGTTAGAAATAAACAGTATTACAACTACACGGCGCAAAAATGCGCCACAAAGGCCGATGGATTGGGAAGACATCAAAATTCTGGGGCAACTCGCCCAGAATGGAACGGTGCGCGCGGCGGCAAAAGCCCTCAAAGTTCATCATTCCACGATAAGCCGCCGCATCACCACGCTTGAGCGTTCGGTCGGGGTGCGATTATTTGATCGCCTCCCCGAAGGATACGTTCTGACCGAGGCGGGCGCGCATTTGGCAAATTCTGCCAAGGTGATGGACGATGAAGTCATTCGCGCGCAAAGGCTTATCTTGGGGGGTGACCAAGAGATGGCGGGTCGCATCCTGGTGACGATGGCCGAACCCGTCGCCGTTCATGCGTTTGGTCCACGAATGGCCGATTTTTATGCGCAATATCCCAATCTTGACGTGGAGATCACCTCATCAACCAGCATGATTGATCTATCGCGACGCAAGGCAGATGTCGCCGTTCGTATGAATAACACCCCGCCAGATAGCCTGTTTGGCAAACGCTTGTTTCCTTACTACAACGCCGTTTATGCCAGCGCGGACTACTTGGCCGCGCACGATTTTGAACATGCGCCGGAAAAGGCACGATGGATCGGGTGGGACGGGTCGTTCGAACGTTTCCCGCATTGGACAGCATCAACCGCTTTCAACCGTGTGCCCGTTACAGGCAACTTTCCCGCGCTTGATATGCAAGCCGCCATGGCGCGCGCGGGGGCGGGGCTTGCCATGCTTCCATGTTTTATTGGGGATCGTGACCCCATGCTGGTGCGCGCGTCCCCCGATGCCCCAACCCCCGCGCGCGATATTTGGATCCTTACCCATGCGGACCTTCGGCGAACTACGCGGATACGCGCATTCATGACGTTTGCGGAACAGGTTATTCGCGAAAACAAATCGCTTTTTGTTGGATCGCTCAAATAACCTGCGATGGTTCATCCACATCTGTAATTATGTTCAAAGCTCAACACCCATCGCCACCTCGACCCCAGTGGTTCACGTGCCGCCCGCGCCGAATATGAACATTGCGCATAAGGTTTTGATGAACCTTTAATCAAATTCCATGATGACATCATCCACCGCCAATGTATCGCCCAGGGCGACGTTGATTTTGGTAATAACGGCATGTCGCTCAGCGCGCAGGATATTTTCCATTTTCATGGCTTCAACAGTGCATAATGGTTGACCCTCTTGCACAGTTTGGCCGATGTCGACATCAATCTTTACCAATAGTCCAGGCATGGGGCAAAGCAGCATCTTAGACGTATCAGGCGGGCGTTTTTCTGGCATCAACTGCGCAAGTTCGGCCAAACGCGGGCGGCGCACACGCACGATCACATCTGCCCCACGCACACGCACGCGAAATCCATTTACAATCGGGGTCACCTTTAGGGTTAGGGATGCGTCGTCAATCTTTGCCTGCGCAATCGTGTCGCCCGGGGTCCAGGTCGAGGTGACGCGCATGTTTTGCCCATCGGCGAAAGAGACAACCAATCCATTTGCATCGGTATGAAACCGCAGCGGCAAATCCTGATCTTGCAGTGTAACGATCCAATCGTCCGCAATGCGTTGTGCATGATTGCCAAGGCGCCCCGAGATTTGCGTGCGGCGGATTTCGGATATTCTGTGAAGGGTTGCCACGGTGGCAGCCACCTGTTGAACCATATGTGCATCTAATGCCATACCTTGGAATCCATCGGGGTATTCTTCGGCGATAAAGGTGGTTGTGATGTCGCCGCTGATAAATCGCTGATGGTCCATAACCGCGCTTAGAAAAGGCAGGTTGTGGCCGATCCCTTCGACCTCAAATTCATCAAGGGCCGCGCGCATGGTGTCAATCGCCATGTCTCTGGTGGGGGCCCATGTGCAAAGTTTCGCGATCATCGGATCGTAGAATACGCTAATGTCACCGCCCTCTTGCACACCGGTATCGTTGCGCACGGCGGCGGTGCCGTTTGAGGCGCCGGTGTGCCATTTCGCGGCGTTATACAGTGGCCCCGCCGCAACCTCTGTAGGGGGGCAGTATCGGGTTAAACGCCCGATTGATGGTAGAAAATCACGATATGGATCTTCGGCATAAAGGCGGCTTTCGATGGCGCATCCAGTAAGGGCAACATCGGTTTGGGTGATCGACAGATGTTCCCCATGGGCCACGCGCAGCATCTGTTCCACAATGTCAATGCCGGTCACAAGTTCGGTGATCGGATGTTCCACCTGTAGGCGTGTGTTCATTTCAAGAAAGTAAAAATTTTTCGTAGCATCGACAATAAATTCAACTGTGCCTGCGCTAACATACCCGACGGCGCGGGCCAAAGCGACGGCTTGTTCCCCCATGGTCCGGCGGGTCTCTGGGTTAAGGAAAGGGGAAGGTGCCTCTTCAATAACCTTTTGATTGCGGCGTTGGATGGAACATTCCCGTTCGCCCAGGTGAATTATATGGCCATGCGCATCGGCCAACACCTGAATTTCGATATGACGTGGGCGGGTGATGAATTTCTCGATAAAGATCCGATCATCGCCAAAACTTGCCGCGGCCTCATTCTTGGAGCTTTGGAATCCTTCGCGTGTTTCTTGGTCGGTCCAGGCGATGCGCATCCCTTTGCCCCCCCCACCGGCGGACGCTTTAATCATCACAGGATAACCAATATCATTTGCGATATTTACGGCGACATCGGCGTTTTCAATCAACCCCATAAACCCGGGCACGGTGGCAACCCCCGCCTGTGCTGCAATTTTTTTTGAGGTGATTTTATCGCCCATCGCCTCAATCGCCGCGGCAGGTGGGCCAACAAAGACAACGCCGGCGTCCGCCAATGCCGCGGCAAAGTTTTTATTCTCAGACAAAAACCCATAGCCCGGGTGCACCGCATCCGCGCCTGTTTTGCGAACCGCAGCAAGGATATTGTCAATGGCGATGTAGCTTTCGGTGGCGGAAGATGCCCCAATGTGAACGGCGTGATCGGCCATTTTGACATGCAATGCGTTGCGATCTGCATCGGAATAAACGGCGACTGTGGCAATACCCATACGCCGTGCCGTTTTGATTATGCGACAGGCAATTTCACCGCGGTTTGCGATAAGTAGTTTTTTGAACATTTGCCGTGCCTCCCCCCATATCCAATACCGGTTGTGCCACCTTGGGTTTTATGGGGCTTTGGTCAAGCGTTTTGATGTTTTAATCGTCAAAACATTCGGGAAACGCTGCGCGTGCGCGGGGTTCGTCAATGCGCAGTAAGGCGTCGTAATCTTGCGGGTCAAAGGGATCATGCGCTGCTATCACCTCACGCCCGAAAAGCCAGCTTAAGCGCCCGGCATCCAGGTTCCCGCGTTCAAACGTTGTGGTTCCGAAATGCACCCACAGGGCCCGCATAAATGCGGCATCTGCCCGCCGATCCGCCGGTCGCCGGTCAGCGTGGCGATCGCGGGCTACAATTTTGGTTGGCCCATCTTTGTTGGCACGACGGATGGTAAACTGATACTCCGTCCCCGATAGGCGCGATGGAAAACCGCGATGTTTAATCATGGGGACCCTGCAATATATGATCGCTTATAAAGCCGCCTCTTGTGTATGGTCTTAGAGGTTGCCGTTGGATAGCTTTACTACAGGCCGCCCTACGTTTTCACAAATCGTTTCAGGTAATCTTCGGAATAATCTGTTTCCAGTTCGACCCAGATTGGAAGATGATCCGACATTTCAAACGTCATCCACATATTATAAGATTTGGAAAAATTTTCATAAGGTTCTGTTTTGTCTTTATTCTTTGGGTTATCTTGCCGATTCCAAGCAACGATTGGTTCATAATGTGCCAGATTTTCCTCATGCGTGGGCCGATCAATAGAGCCAGAATCAGATGTGTCCAAAGGCGCATCGGGTTGTGGCCCAAAAACCGCATAACGCCAATCAAATATCCCATGCCGCAATAGACGGGTTTTTCGTGTGCTGGCACCTTTGGTCGTGAAGGCAATTTGATCGTAAAACTTATTGCCTTTCATATTGACCGCCGGAAAATCGGGCACCTCCATTCCGCTATTAAGAAGGGCTTGCATATTTTCTCCCTCTGGGCTGTCGATATTCATATCACCTAAGAAAACAAATACCTGATCCTCTTTTTCTGCACGTTTCAAGAGTATATCCGTAATCGCCTTAATTTCTTCGGAGCGGAGCGAAATATCGCGACCAAAAACAATATGTGTGGAACATAGGGTAAAGCGAAACCAGTCGGCTTGAAACGCCGCAAAAAATGGTGATCGTGCAATTTGGCGGCCCGTGCTTAACGTTGTGCTGCCGATTACAATTTCGCCGATGAGATTGCGAAAAAATACTTTGTTAACATTATAAATAAAGGCCATGCGTTCGTTATTTCCACCTTCGTGGGTGGAGGTATCGGTAACAAAATAATCCCAATTTGGGCCCAAAAGTTTCATTAAGCGCCGAAGTGGTCTTAGGTCTTCGCGCAATTCTTGCACCGCGCAAATATCAAATGTCGCAATAATTTCGGCAATATAATGGAAACTTTCATCAAGTCTGGGAATTCCACCATCAAACGCGCGTATATTCCATGATCCGATTATAAGTGAATTTGGTTGTCTATCGCGCACAATTTTATGATTAAGGTCATGGCGTAGTGTAAGCAGGCGCCGCGCAATCCAATCGGCTTTGTTACTATAAACATGCTTGTCTGGATAAGTTTCATGGGGGCGGTAATTTTTTAACGTGTGATAAAAGGGCATAATTTGAGCCGCAAAATTATTAAACGTAGAAAAATTATCCCAAATACAATAAAAAAATCAACAAAAATAAATGGTAAATGCCAATCAAATTGATTGGCATTTATCTTTAATTTTATTTAAAAACCTAGCTTTTGGCGTAGAATTCAACAACCAAGTTTGGTTCCATCATGACGGCATACGGCACATCGCCCAATGCCGGTGTGCGCACGAATGTGGCGGTCATTTTAGAATGGTCCGCGTCAATGTAATCGGGCACATCACGTTCGGGTAATTGCACGGCCTCTAACACCACCGCCATCTGTTTGGATTTTTCGCGCACCGCAATCACGTCGCCCTCTTTCACGCGGTAAGAGGGAATGTTCACACGCTTACCGTTCACAGTAACGTGGCCGTGGTTCACAAATTGCCGTGCGGCAAAAATGGTGGAAACAAATTTTGCCCGGTAAACCATCGCATCCAGACGGCGTTCCAAAAGACCGATTAAGTTTTCACCGGTGTCGCCCCGCACACGTTCGGCCTCGGCGTAGATGCGGCGGAATTGTTTTTCCGTCAAATCTCCGTAATGGCCCTTTAGTTTTTGTTTGGCGCGCAGCTGTATACCGAAATCTGACATTTTACCTTTGCGCCGTTGGCCATGTTGGCCGGGGGCATAATCGCGGCGGTTAACGGGTGATTTCGGACGCCCCCAGATGTTTTCGCCCATCCGGCGGTCAATTTTGTATTTGGCAGCGGTGCGTTTTGTCACCTCTGATCTCCTTCCATGAGCTTGGCCTATGCAGGCCAGTATGAAGGGCGTTGTCCTTTGCCATACAGCAATTTGCCATATGGCTGACAGGATCCCTCTTACGAGGACCACCAACACCAATTTATTACGCGGTGAAATATCCGCAGGCAATTTTCCTACGCTGTTACGTGGTGTGCTGTCAATGTCGTGTTTTCATTCGCACTTTGAATATCCGCAATTCGTGCAATTTAGACATCCTTCGACCCGATGTAGGGTGTATTGCCCGCACATTGGGCATGCCGCCCCTGCAGGAGGGGCGAGGTCACCCACCAATGCCGCCTGCGGATCGGATTTTAATCCTAGCCCTTCGCCCGCGATAAAGCCGATGGCGATCAAGTGCCGCTCGACCACGCCGCCGATGGCGGCCAAAATTGATGGGATATATGTGCCGCCCATCCACGCCCCCCCGCGGGGGTCAAACACGGCTTTCAATTCTTCAACGACAAAGGAAATATCCCCACCCCGCCGAAACACCGCCGAAATCATCCGTGTTAATGCGACTGTCCATGCAAAATGTTCCATATTTTTAGAGTTTATGAACACTTCAAAAGGCCGTCTTTGCCCGTCTAACACAATGTCATTGATGGTGATGTAAAGGGCATGTTCGCTGCCTGGCCATTGCAATTTATAGGTTTGACCCTCCAATGCGGGGGGGCGGTTTAATGGTTCGGTTGTGAACGCGTGAGTGTCTGTGTCGGTGGGTGGCGCGTCGATGTTTGGATGATCATTTTGCGCGCTTAGCACACTACCGGTTATGGGATTGGGGCGATAGGTTGTGCACCCTTTGCACCCTGTTGCGTAGGCCGTGGCATACACATCTTTGAACGTGTCAAAATCAATGTCTGCGGGCACGTTAATCGTTTTGGAAATTGAACTGTCAATCCAGGGTTGGGCGGCGGCCTGCATGTGCACGTGGTCTTGCGGGCTAAGCGTTTGGGCCGTGACAAAATGATCGGGCAGGGGGGCATTGTCATAGAGATTGCGCCACGCCTGCACGGCATAATCGGCGACCTCTTCCTCGGTGTGGGTGCCGTCGGGTTGCAACACCTTACGAGTATAGGCCGTGGCGAAAATCGGCTCAACCCCCGAAGATACATTGCCCGCATAAAGCGAAATTGTGCCCGTAGGCGCGATTGAGGTCAAAAGCGCGTTACGCAAACCGTGCGTTGCGATGGCCTGTTGCACATCGTTGTCCAGCCGCTGCACCATTGGGGCTTTCGCATACGCCTCTGCATCGAACAGTGGAAACGCGCCTTTTTCTTGCGCTAAACTGGCCGAGGCACGATAGGCCGCGTTGGCAATCGCGCGCAGCCATTCGGCGGTTTGTGCTGCAGCATCCGCCGCCCCATAGCGCCGCCCCACCATCGCCAACGCATCCGCCAACCCCGTTACCCCTAAACCAATGCGGCGCTTTGCCTGTGCTTCGTGTGCCTGTGCCTTTAGTGGAAATTTCGAGGCATCAACGACATTATCCATCATCCGCACCGCCGTGGCGACCAGTTTCTGTAGTGTTGTTTGGTCAATCCGCGCGTTGGCGGTAAACGGCGCCTCAACCAACCGCGTTAGGTTGATCGACCCCAAAAGACACGCGCCATAAGGTGGCAAAGGTTGTTCCCCGCATGGGTTTGTGGCCGCAATCGTTTCGGCATATTTAAGATTATTTTCGGCATTGATACGATCAATGAAAATAACCCCAGGTTCGGCATAATCATACGTGGCGTGCATGATCGTATCCCACAGCGCGCGGGCTTGAACCGTGCGATACACTTTGTCATCAAAGACCAAATCCCACGGTGCATCGGCGGCCACGGCGGCCATAAACGCATCCGTCACCAAAACCGATACGTTAAACATGCGCAACCGCGCGGGATCGGATTTTGCGGTGATAAATGACTCAATATCCGGGTGGTCACAGCGTAGCGTGGCCATCATTGCCCCGCGCCGGGATCCTGCGGACATGATCGTGCGGCACATCGCATCCCACACATCCATAAAACTTAAAGGTCCTGATGCGTCCGCCGCAACACCGGCCACCGGTGCGCCTTTGGGGCGCAGGGTGGAAAAATCATATCCGATCCCACCGCCTTGTTGCATGGTTAGCGCGGCTTCTTTCAAACTTTCAAAAATGCCAGATATGGAATCGGGGATCGCCCCCATAACAAAGCAATTAAATAGCGTGACATCGCGCCCCGAACCCGCCCCGGCCAAAACGCGCCCGGCGGGCAGAAATTTGAAATCTTCCATCGCTGCGTAAAAGACAGATTCCCACACCCCCGGGTCGTTTTCGACCGCGGCCAATGCGTGGGCCACGCGGCGCCAACTGTCTTCGACCGATGTATCACTCGGCGTTCCATCGGGATGTTTCAGGCGGTATTTCATACCCCAAATTTGTTCGGCGATGGGGGCGGCAAAACGGGTCATAGGCACCTCTGACTAAGGTATATTACATAGCTTGATAGAAAATAATATCAATCAGAATACACAATACTACGAATCTAATATAGCCCTCAGTGGTAGCTCTACTTGAGAGAAAGGGCCAAATCATAGAACGTTATATAGTAATGTTTAGCCTTGGATCGCAAACAACGTTTTATTAAAGGTAAATAAAGCAGTAACATAGCGTTGAAGGAAACAAAATGGAACGGTATGTAATTGATAAATATACGTTTAGGGTTAGTAGGTTTTTAGCGGGCGTTATATCTGCTATACTTTTTGGAATTATTTTCGGAATAATTTATACTATTGCTGTTGTGATAAATCCGTTTATTTATATTAATTTTCTGCTGGCGTTTATAGCAGGGGTTCTTTTGGTTATGAGCGTGAATAATATACAAAGATTTTTTGGCACTACCAGTTTGTTAAGTGCATTTTTTAACGGTATTCTATCATTTGTGATCTTTCTGTGGGTATATTATAGTGGTTGGCTCATGGTAGAAGGATACGAACCTTGGGCCAGTTGGGCCCAGATACGCACAACAGATGATGCCGTGAGGATTCTTCAAGTTCCCCTATCGGAACCATTTCGGTTTTCTTTTTAGGAAGTTGCCCCAGTTTATGAATACGCACTTTCTAGGCGCGGTGGGGGTAATGCGGCTGGAATAGGCGAAAATTTAACCATGTGGTTTTGGATTGCCGAACTTGTTTTGATTGGTTTAGGGCTTGTTATCCCCTTAACGCAAGATCCTTATATGATAAACCCAAATACTGGTTCCAAGATGAAAAGCCGCAAAACCTATCCGATTATGATACCGACTAATCCGGACATATTAGTTTCTGAATTTGAAAAGGCGATTTTTCACAAATTCCCCCCTTAGAAATAGATTGGGCAAACCTACCAGGTGATAAAAGACGCCGTGGGTCTTTTATTCCGTCTGGACAGTTGGAATTATTTCGAGATCGCAGCAATCACAGTATTTATGCAATTTCAATCTCTTTAGATGGATTTAAATTAGATAGCGATGGGGATTGGGAAGATTCTTTCGATGATCCAATCATAAAAGGTTTACTTATTAACGAGGATGCGAAAGAAGAGATCATGCAGAAACTCTAAGCGCATAAAAATAATGTGACATAACTTGAGGCTATTATCGTCGTATAAATCGCTTAATAATTTGATTTCATATTTGCGGATGCGGATTTTAGCAAAATATGCATCCGCAAGCGATGTAATGCGTCCAGTGCAGTTCGAGGTAGAAATCAACAAGTTGCAGTTTCTAAGAAGTTAGAATACTATATATATGTTATAGACATTCAAATATACCACGTGGGGCCTACGGTGGATCATTCAAAAACAATACATTTGATTAAATTATGCGTAGGCGCTGACAGTGTCGAAGATTTGTTGGCCTGGCAAAAAAATCCGCAAGCATGTGGCCCCGATGGATTGCCCCGCCATGTCACACGGATGTGGCCCAAACGCGCGGACGATATTTTGCACGGTGGCGCGCTTTATTGGGTTTTTAAGGGGCTTGTGCTGTGTCGACAGCCTATTTTAAGGTTGGACGCGGTTGATGGCGGCGATGGAATTCGGCGTTGCGGTATTGTGTTGGATCGCCACGTTGTGCGCGTGGTTGCCACGCCACGCCGCCCGTTTCAAGGGTGGCGTTACCTGCACCCCGCCGATGCCCCGCGCGATCTTGGGCGAGGTCGTGACCACGCTGCAGACGATCACCTGCCCCTTGCCCTACAATCGGCATTGGCGGAAATTGGCGTGATCTAAAGGCGACCTTAAAGGTTCAGCTTCGCCATAAGATCGGCCAAGGCGCGGTCCCCCGCATCCGCCCATGTGGCACGCTGTGATCGAAATAATGTTGCCTCTGACCGGTGAATCACCCCATCGTCCAAAATTTTCAAATGGTTGGCCCGCAAAGTTTCCCTGGTTGAGGTAATGTCGGCAATCGCCTCTGCCATGCCGTGGGCGACAGTGCCCTCTGTCGCGCCTTGGCTATCGACTAGGCGGTAATCGGCCACACCGGCATCGCGCAAAAAATCCCGCGTTAATCGATGGTATTTCGTGGCAATGCGTAATCGAAACCCATGCCGCGCACGAAATGCGGCGGCAACGGCGTCCAAATCATCCAGTGTTGTTACATCAATCCAACATTGTGGCACCGCGATCACCAAATCTGCATGGCCAAACCCCATGGGGGTTAGGGGGGTGACCGCCTGATCCCAGGCAGGGATGCGTTCTTGGACCATGTCACTACCGGTGACGCCCAGGTGCAGGCGCCCCGCCGCCAAATCGCGCGGGATTTCCCCCGCACTTAACAGCATCGGTTTTATGCCCATGCCGGTTATTTCGGCGGCATATTCCCGTTCGGCCCCTGCGCGGCGCACATCAATCCCGCGTTCGGCAAACCAAGCAAAGGTTTTTTCCATTAGCCGCCCTTTGGACGGTATGCCCAACCGCAGCATTATGGCGCGCCCTTTGTGTCCGCTGTGGTCTTCGCCATGGCTTGCAACACAAGATCGGGGCGGATTACACCGCCAATTGCGGGCATAACGATGTGTGCCCCACCGCCCAAGGCCCGGGTGAGCGCATCATACCGCCCCCCTGTGGCCAAAGGGGGTAAATCAGGGCGATGGGGGGCCAGGAACCCAAACACAAAACCATCGTAGTATTCCATCGTGGTTTGCCCAAAATTCGCCTCGTAATACAGGGTGGTCGTGTCAATGCCGATCTGTTCTAGGGCCTCCATTCGCGTGGCAAATTGGTCCAACGCGGGGGTTAGGCCCGGCATGTCTGCGCGCAAATCGCACATCCGTTCATATGCGGCGGGCAAGGGCGCGCGCAAGCTAAGGAGCGTGTGTAAAACCCCAGCCTCGGTCGATGAAATGGGTGGGACGGCATAGTCGGCGACCAACGCTGTCACACGATCAACAATATCTTGGGTGGTGCGTAGGCCAATTTCCGGCGCTGCTGCGGCGATGAGCGGTGTCGCCCCCTGCGCCTTGACCGCCGCGATCAACGCGGCGCGCCCTTTGGGCATGGGGGTTTGGCCGGTATAGCGATCCAAAAGTGCGCGAAACCGGCGCGGGCGCCATACATGCCGCCGCAGCGCCGCCTTGCGCGTCGGGGTTGTGGACAGTGTGTCGATTGCCGCCAACAACAACCCCATATCCCCCACAACCGCGCCCGTGGTTGTGGCATTTAATGTGCGGGAAAAAAGCGCAAACATTTCCGCGTCGGCCTTTATTGGGGCAGTTCGATCAAATTTTTCAAACCCCACCTGTAGATAAGCATTGGGTCGACCAACACCCACGGGTTGTTTGCGAAACACTTGGCCCGTGTATGTATAACACGCCGGACCTGCCCCCATGCTAGCGTGCATCGCGGCGATAGGCACCGTGAAATCGGGGCGCAACATCATTTCGCCACGTTCGGGATCATCCGTCACATAAGCCCGCGCGCGAATGTCTTCGCCATACAAATCCAACAACATTTCGGCCGGCAGTAAAAGGTCCGGGTCAACCGGCTCGGCCCCGGCGGCCATAAAAATGGATTGGAGGCGCGCGGCCTCAGCCTGAAGCGCGGCCTTATCAACCATGGGTAATGGGGGGGGTGGCGTCACCGATGACGATCCAAAATTGCGCGAAGCTCAGAAACCAAATCCGACAACGGCACCTCAACCTGTGCGGGTTGGCGTTTCCATTCCTCTAAGCTGGCCTGTTCGGCCAGTTTTGCCCCCAGGATCAGATCTTTGATCTGCACAACGCCGCGCGCGGCCTCATCTGAGCCTTGAATAATGGCCGTGGGCGCGCCGCGCCGATCAGCGTATTTGAGTTGATTGCCAAAATTTTTCGGATTGCCCAAATAAACCTCGGCCCGTAGGCCCGCATTGCGCAATGTTGCGGCGATGCGTTGATAGTCTGCCATGCGGTCACGATCCATCACGGTAACGATAATTGGCCCTTCTGTTGCGCCGGTCAACTGCCCCTTGGCCTGTAGGGCGGCCAACAATCGGTCAACCCCGATTGACATGCCCGTGGCCGGCACCGTCTGTCCCGTGAACCGTTTGACCAAATCATCATACCGCCCCCCACCGGCGACGGACCCAAATTGCCGTGGACGGCCCTTTTCGTCAAGGATTTCAAACGTTAACTCGGCTTCATATACAGGGCCGGTGTAATATCCCAAACCCCGCACAACGGATGGATCAATGATAATGCGATCACCGCCATAGCCCTGAGCGGAAAGAAGATCAGCAATAGTTTCAAGTTCTACCACCCCATTCAATCCCGTTGCAGAGGCCGCCACAATTTGTCGCAAATTCTTTAGGGTTGCCGCGCCGGTGGGATGTCGGGCCAGGGTAAAGGCCAATATAATGTCGACCTGCGCGTATGAAAGCCCGGCGCCCGGGGTGAAATCGCCGCTTTCGTCTTCACGGCCTGACCCCAATAGGGCGCGCACGCCGCTTTCCCCTAGCCGGTCAAATTTGTCGATTGCACGCAAGACGATACCGCGCGTCTCGGCTTTGTCATCACCGGCCAGGCCCGCAACCTCCATCACGCCGCTTAACACCTTGCGGTTGTTCAGCCGCACCACATAGTCACCGCGGTCAATCCCCACGGCCTCAAGCGCGTCGGCCAACATGCTGCACATTTCTGCGTCGGCGGTCACACCGGGCGCGCCCACTGTGTCGGCATCGCATTGATAGAATTGGCGAAACCGGCCTGGCCCCGGTTTTTCATTACGCCATACCGGCCCCATGGTGTAACGGCGATAGGGGGTTGGCAAATCGGCACGGTATTGGGCGGCCACGCGTGCCAGGGGGGCCGTCATGTCATATCGCAACGCCAGCCAGGTGCCATCATCGTCAAAGGCAAACACCCCTTCGTTGGGACGATCCACATCGGGTAGGAATTTGCCCAACGCCTCAACCGTTTCAATGGCAGGGGTTTCCAGGGGATCAAACCCATGGGCATGGTAGATCTGGGCAATTTGGTGCAGCATCGTTTGGCGTTCGATGACCGCTGCACCAAAATCGTCGCGAAAGCCTTTGGGCAGGGCCGCACGGGCGCGCGGGGTATTTTTAGATTTGGCCATGGTGCCATTATATCTTTGATCGTTTATGTTCCCTCTACCCCAAGGCGAACAGAGGGGGCAAGATGCGGTATCTGATTAAGCAAAATGTTTAGCGCGCGAATAGGTGGCGTAACGCAACGCGATCGACAGGGGCGGTTCATGTATATTTTCCAGGTTAGATGCGATAGTTTTTTGATATTGAATGCTTCAAAATGTTATTTTGACACTTGTGGATAACTTTTTCATATATCTACCTTGTAAAGGATTTTTATAATCTATCCACAAATTATCAACTTATCCACATCATCATTTATCAACATTATAGCGAAATATATCAATTAGTGTTCCATTGTCACACCGGCATTTGTGTTCCAATCAAATACATGCCCATATTCTGTTTTTACTCTTGGTGCGCAAAGAGGCTTGAGCTATCGCGCCTCCAACCCTATTGCCATGGCACATAACACATCAACCGCTTTGCAAAGGACGGCATTCCCATGTGCGCCGATACGCCCGAAACCGCACCCCTAGCCCGCGATGTCGATTACAAAGACACGCTGAACCTGCCAAAAACGGAGTTTCCGATGCGGGCGGGCCTGCCCAAACGCGAACCTGGCTGGTTGGCCCGATGGGAAGCAATCGGCGTTTATGACAGGTTGCGCGAAAAGGCTGCAAAAGGGCAGGGGGAAAGAACACGTGCGCCCTTTACGTTGCATGACGGGCCGCCCTATGCCAACGGGCACCTGCATATTGGCCATGCGCTAAACAAGATCTTGAAAGATATGGTGGTGCGCAGCCAACAAATGATGGGCTTTGACGCGCGCTATGTGCCCGGGTGGGATTGCCATGGCCTGCCGATTGAGTGGAAGATCGAGGAGGAATACCGCAAAAAAGGCAAAAATAAAGACGAGGTCGACATTGTTGATTTTCGGCAAGAATGCCGCCGCTTCGCCGAAGGTTGGGTTGATGTGCAGCGGGCCGAGTTCAAACGCCTAGGCGTCACCGGCACATGGGATGCGCCCTATCTAACCATGGATTTTCACGCCGAGCGGGTGATCGCCGAAGAGTTCATGCAATTTGTGATGAACGGCGCGCTATATCAAGGGTCAAAACCTGTGATGTGGTCGCCGGTGGAAAAAACCGCCCTGGCCGAGGCCGAGGTCGAATATCACGATAAGGAAAGTTTTACGATCTGGGTCAAGTTTAAGGTGGTCGAAACCGGCGACCCAAACCTTGACGAAGCCTATGTTGTGATTTGGACAACAACACCTTGGACCATGCCGTCAAATAAGGCGGTGGTGTGGGGCAAGGATATTTCCTATGGCCTTTATGAGGTCACCGACCGCCCCGCGCAATGCTGGGCACAAATCGGCGATCGCTATATTTTGGCCGACGCGCGCGCCGCCGATGTGATGACGCAGGCGCGCCTTGATGATACGATGTATCACCGCGTTCGTGATGTGACCCACGCGGATCTTGCAAAAATCCGGCTGACCCATCCGTTAAAGGGTGCGGTTGGATCAAACGGCGAATGGGACAATCTGCGCGATTTTCGCGCCGCCGAATTTGTAACTGAAACCGAAGGCACGGGGTTTGTGCATTGCGCGCCCAGCCACGGGATAGATGAATTTGAACTTTATCGCGACCTTGGAATGCTTGATCAGGTCATCACCTATAATGTTACCGAGGATGGATCATTTCGCGCCGACCTGCCCCTTTTTGGGGGTAAAAAAATCCTGAAACCAAATGGGAAAGAGGGCGATGCAAACGCCGCCGTCATCGACACATTGGCCGCGGTTGGCGGGCTTTTGGCGCGGGGAAAGATCAAACATTCTTACCCGCATTCGTGGCGGTCAAAGGCGCCGGTTATCTATCGCAACACGCCACAATGGTTTGCCGCCATCGACCGCGCCATTGGGGGCGACACGACCCATGGCGCCACGATCCGCGAACGCGCGCTGGCCTCGATCGACCAACTTGTCACTTGGACCCCGCAAACGGGGCGCAATCGGTTGCATTCGATGGTGCAAACGCGGCCCGATTGGGTGCTATCGCGCCAACGCGCGTGGGGCGTGCCGCTGACCTGTTTTGTGAAAAAGGGCGCCACCCCCACCGATGATGATTTTCTGCTGCGTGATGCGGCCGTCAATGCCCGTATTCTTGATGCCTTCGGGGCCGAGGGCGCCGATGCCTGGTATAAACCTGGTGCCAAGGCGCGGTTTTTGGGCGCTGATTATGACCCCGATGCCTATGACCAAGTGTTTGATATTTTAGATGTGTGGTTTGATTCCGGATCCACCCATGCCTTTGTGTTGCGCGATCGGGCGGATGGCACGGATGATGGCATCGCCGATCTTTACCTGGAAGGCACCGATCAACATCGGGGGTGGTTTCAATCCTCGCTGCTGCAGGCGTGCGCCACCATGGGGCGTGCGCCCTATCGTGGCGTGCTAACCCATGGGTTCACGTTGGATGAAAAAGGCATGAAAATGTCAAAATCCATCGGCAACACCGTGGCCCCACAACAGGTGATTGACCAATACGGCGCCGACATCTTACGCCTGTGGGTCGCGCAATCGGATTATACCGCCGATTTGCGCATCGGGCCGGAAATTTTGAAGGGCGTGGCCGACAGTTACCGCCGCCTGCGCAACACAATGCGGTTTTTGTTGGGCGCGTTGGCCAATGTCACCGATGCCGACCATGTGGCCCTGCACGATATGCCCGATCTGGAACGCTGGGTGCTGCATCGGTTGGCCGAGCTGGACACAACAGTGCGCGAAGGATACGCAAAATATGATTTTCAGGGCGTGCTGCAGGCATTGTTCACCTTTGCCACCACCGATTTATCGGCGTTTTATTTCGATATTCGTAAGGATGTGCTGTATTGCGATGGCAATACCCCCCGCCGTCGCGCCGCGCACACGGTGCTAAGGTTGTTGTTTGAACGGTTGACCACCTGGTTGGCGCCCATTTTGGTTTTCACGATGGAGGAGGTGTGGCTGGAACGCCACCCCGGGCCTAACAGTTCGGTCCATTTGCACGACATGCCCCACACCCCGCCCGAATGGCGCGATGCGGCGCTGGCCGCGCGGTGGGCCGCGGTGCGCCACGTGCGCCGTGTGGTGACCGCCGCGTTAGAGGTTGAACGCCAAAACAAGGTCATCGGCGCATCGTTAGAGGCCGCGCCACAGGTTTATATCGCCGATCCCGCGCTGGCCACCACCCTAAAGGGCATGGATATGGCCGATATTTGCATCACCTCGGCCCTTGATATTGTGCCGGGCCCCCCGCCGCCCGGGGCGTTTTGTTTAGACGACCCCGACATCGGGGTAACGTTTCGCAGGGCACAGGGGCAAAAATGCCAGCGGTGTTGGAAAATCCTGCCCGATGTGGGCCTGCACGCCCACCCCGCCACCTGCGCGCGGTGTAACGCGGCGTTGGGAGAGCAATAAATAGCGCGTCGTGTTTAGACATTATTAAGATATGGACACCTTATAATTAGGAAAATTCATGCCGTTTGTGTGAACCATGTCTGAATACATATCTTGGGCGTTTATAATTTTTGTAGGGCTAATTACAGTATCTTGGCTTTTGAAAGCCAAGGATAAATCTGACTCCAAGCAGCAAAACCACCGTAGGGTTTCCCCCGTTTCCGGGGCGCCAAGGGATTTTTCTGGGGCTACACCACATCCACAAAAACAGCTTCTTGGCCCATGCTACGTCATTGATGGCGATACGATTGTCATTCGTAATGTGCGTATAAGACTATGGGGCATTGATGCGCCGGAATTGGATCACCCCTATGGCCGCAATGCGAAATGGGCGCTTGTGCGCCTGACTCGTGGTTCCCATGTGACGGCGGTTTTTAAGGATGATGTATCGTATGATCGCATTGTGGCCCAATGTTTTTTGCCCGATGGAACTGATATATCAGAGCATCTGGTGCGGCAGGGTTTGGCGCTGGATTGGTATAAGTTTTCCGGCGGGCACTACCGATCTTTGGAACCCGCAGGTGTGCGGCGCAAATTATGGCGCTCCGATGCCCGTATGAAGGGCCAATTTCCACCTTAATGTGATACTGTATCACGTGCAGTTTTGTGAGCACAGGGCGTGATAAAATGCTCTATCGTAGGATATGCACAGCAGGTATGAACTGGATAGATACATGCACATCTTAAAATTCTTTGGCGGGTAATCACCGATCTGTGTTTTATTTTGCTTTTTGGTTGGGCATATCCCCCTTGGATCGGTGCATGGGGGGCTTACATCCACCACACCTTAACCGCGCGTAACAAAGGATGATCCGCCATGACACAAACATACACACCCCCCAAAGTTTGGGTTTGGGATAAGGAAAATGGTGGCCAATTCGCCAACGTCAATCGCCCGATTGCCGGGCCAACCCACGACAAAGATTTGCCCATAGGCAAACACCCATTTCAGCTTTATTCGATGGGCACGCCCAATGGTGTCAAAGTGACTGTGTTGTTTGAAGAGCTTTTGGCCGCCGGGCACACGGGTGCGGAATACGATGCCTGGCTGATTAATATCGGGCAGGGGGATCAATTTGGATCGGGCTTTGTGGGCATAAACCCCAATTCAAAAATCCCCGCCTTGGTTGATCACACGGGGCCTGCGCCCCTAAACGTGTTTGAAAGTGGGGCAATTATGTTGCACCTGGCGGAAAAATTTGATGCCTTTCTTGCCCCGACCGCACGGGCCGAAATGTTATCGTGGTTGTTTTGGCAAATAGGGTCTGCGCCGTATCTGGGCGGCGGGTTCGGGCATTTTTATGCCTATGCGCCGGAAAAATTCGAATATCCCATAAACCGGTTCACCATGGAAACCAAACGCCAACTTGATGTGTTGGATCGCCATTTGGCCAATCGTAATTGGATGGCCGGCGGGGTTTACACGATTGCTGATATGGCAATCTGGGCCTGGTATGGGCAGTTAGTGTTAGGGCGGCAATATAATGCGGCGGAATTTTTGGATGTGGGCAGCTATCGCAACGTGGTCGAATGGGCCGAGCGCATTGATGCCCGCACGCCTGTGCAACGCGGTCGCATGGTCAACCGGATGTCCGGTGAGCCGCACACACAGTTGCGCGAACGCCATGATGCAGCGGATTTTGAAACCAAAACCCAAGACAAAATCGGCAATTAATCGTGCGTGACACCACAGATGCCAGTTATCAAGACCGCCATTGAGGCGGTTTTGATAACATTGACACATGTGTTGAGGTAATGGGTAGCGGCCCTTGTTTTGCCCATGGAGTGTTTTGTAGGTCACATATCACAACCTGCCACATAAAACGACGCGGTCATGGAAAAAACATTCGACGCAAAAACGGCCGAACCCCGCATTTATGAACAATGGGAAACGCAAGGGTGTTTTGCCGCTGGGGCCAATGCCAAACCGGGCGCCGCGCCCTATTGCATTATGATCCCGCCCCCAAACGTGACCGGCGTTTTGCATGTGGGCCATGCGTTTAACAACACATTACAGGATGTGTTGATCCGCTGGCACCGGATGCGTGGGTTTGACACGTTATGGCAGCCCGGCACCGATCACGCGGGCATCGCCACGCAAATGGTGGTCGAACGTGAATTGGCCAAAGATGGGGCCAACCAAACGCGCCAAGACATGGGGCGCGCGGCGTTTTTAGACCGCGTGTGGGCATGGAAACAAAGCTCTGGTGGCACCATTCGCCAACAACTCAAGCGTCTGGGCGCGTCGTGCGATTGGTCGCGCGAGGCCTTTACCATGTCCGGTGCCCCCGGCGCCCCTATGGGCGAGGATGGCAATTTCCACGACGCGGTGATTAAAGCGTTTGTTGACCTCCACAATCGTGGCCTGATTTATCGGGGCCAACGCTTGGTCAACTGGGACCCGCATTTTGAAACCGCGATCAGCGACCTAGAGGTCGAAAACATCGACACCCCTGGGCATATGTGGCATTTCAAATACCCCTTGGCGGGGGGCGAAACATACGATTATGTCGAACGCGATGCCGATGGAAACGTGACATTGCATGAGGTGCGCGATTATATCTCTATCGCCACCACGCGCCCCGAAACCATGCTGGGCGATGGCGCGGTGGCCGTGCACCCCGATGATGCGCGGTATGCCCCCATTGTGGGCAAGCTGTGCGAAATTCCCGTGGGCCCACGCGACCACCGCCGCCTGATCCCAATCATCACCGACAACTACCCCGATCCTGCGTTTGGCTCGGGCGCGGTAAAAATCACCGGCGCGCATGATTTTAACGATTATGCCGTGGCCAAACGTGCGGGTATTCCGATGTATCGGTTGATGGATCCCAAAGGTGCGCTGCGCAACGATGGCGCACCCTATGCAGACGCGGCAAGGGTTGCCCAAGCCGTGGCCAACGGCGACCGCACGCTGGCGGAGGCAGAGGTTGACGCGCTCAACCTTGTGCCCGATCACCTGCGCGGGTTGGATCGGTTCGTGGCCCGTGCGCGCGTGGTTGATGAAATCACCGCCGAGGGCCTGGCCGTCATGACCCGCGCCGATGACCCGCGCCTGGGCAACGCCGCGTTGAAACCGGGGGCCGAAGGCGCGGAGGCAGAGGTGCCATTGGTTGAGGCCAAGACCATCACCCAACCCTATGGTGATCGATCCAAGGTAGTGATTGAACCCATGCTGACCGACCAATGGTTTGTGGACACTGCCAAGATTGTGCAGCCCGCGCTGGACGCCGTGCGCGATGGCCGCACACGCATTGTGCCCGACCAACACCGCAAGGTCTATGAACATTGGTTGGAGAATATCGAACCCTGGACAATCTCGCGCCAACTGTGGTGGGGGCACCAGATTCCGGTGTGGTATGGGCCATCATTCAGAAATAGCGCGTCCGCATCTTCAGAACGTCCCGACGACTACGATTGGCCAAATACTTTTAGCCATTGGGATTGGCTCTATGTGATGGGTCAAGCACAAAGCTACTACGGCGATAGAGAGATCATAGAAGCTACCAGTAAAAATGAAGCTATTGCGTTAAATCAGCAACAATTAGGGTTATCTAACGGCCCACTAGACCGCGTATATCTTTGGCGCGACCCAGATGTGCTGGACACCCGGTTTTCGTGGGGCCTCTGGCCCATTGGCACGCTGGGTTGGCCCGGGGATACGGAGGCGCTGAAAAAATATTTTCCCACCTCTACCCTTGTCTCTGGCTTTGATA
>CALFSY010000162.1 GCA_937916365.1 uncultured Jannaschia sp.
TTTTCTTGGCTGGCCTTATCATGTGGGGCCTTGCCATATTGGCCGCTGTTGCCCTGGGGCTACGGCATTTCCAAATGCCTACCCGGGCAGAGGCAATGGCCCGCCTTGACCGTACCATGCCTGGGCGACCGATTGCATCGTTGTTAGATCGCCCCGCGATCGGGGCCAATGATCCCGCCGCGCAATCCGTTTGGGATGCACACACCGCACGCATGGCCATCCGCGTGGCGAAGGCGCAAGTGCCCGCCCCCGACCTTAGGCTTAGCGCGCGCGATCATTACGCCGTCCGCTATCTTTCCACAACCGCGTTGGTCATGGCGCTCCTATTCGGTGATTTCGGGCAAATCGGCGACGCGGGAGATGCCGTTGTTTTGGGCACAGGGCCAGCGGCGGCCAGCGGCCCGTTATGGGAAGGATGGATTGAACCGCCGTTTTATACAAATATGCCATCGCTTTATCTAAACGATATTGTCGCGGCTGATTTTGAAACCCCTATGGGCGCGCAAGTGACGGTACGCACCTATGCCGAACCGGGCGCGATACGTTTTTCCACAGACATGGGTGCCATTGTCACGGAAGAGGAGGCCAATCCCTCCATTCACACAGCAACGTTGGAACATTCAGGCACTTTGACAATTGCGGGCACAGGCGGGCGCACCTGGGCGGTTTCGGTTTTGCCGGATACGCCGCCTGCGGTAACTCTGGTGGGGGATATTGAAACGCAATCACCTGGGCAAATGCAACTGACCTTTAATGCAACCGATGATTATGGCGTTGCTTCGGGGCGTGTGAGCATCGCGGTGGATCTGGGCGCGGTGGACCGCCGTTTTGGATTAGCCATCGCGCCCGAACCACGTGCTGATTTGACGCTGGACTTACCGCTGCCGTTTCGTGGAACGCGCACGGATTTTACCGAAGTGTTAATTGAAAACTTAACCCAACATCCATTTGCCAACTTGCCTGTTCAAGTCACCTTGCGCGTTGTGGATGACGCCGGACAGATTGGCACCTTTCACCACATGGCGCCGCGCCTACCGGGCCGCCGGTTTTTTGATCCTTTGGCGAGCGCGTTGATTGAAATGCGGCGCGATATTTTATGGAATCGTGAAAATGCGCCTCGGGCGGCGCAAATTCTGCGCGCGCTGACCCATCACCCCGAAAATGGGTTAGAGGAAAGCGTTTATGTGTTGATCCGCACGGCCATTCGCCGTTTGGAATCGGCCCGCGATGATATTTTGGCAGAAAACGTGCGCGATGAGGTCGCCAATATGTTATGGACCGCCGCCTTAGAGTTAGAGGACGGCGATCTAAACGATGCACGCGCGCGGTTAGAACGCGCGCAAGAACGCCTGAACGAAGCAATCCGCCAAGGTGCCAGCGATGATGAAATCGCCGCCCTTACCCAAGAATTGCGCGATGCAATGGATGATTACATCCAACAACTTGCCGAAAACGCAGCGCCAAGCACCGATGAACCCGGGCGCGAAGGCGACGCCATGGATATGACCATGAACGATCTTGACGAAATGGTGCGCCGGATCGAGGAATTGATGCAACAAGGCCGCATGGCCGAGGCGCAACAGATGATGCAAGCCCTGCAAGAGATGTTGGAAAATTTAGAGGTTGTCCAAGGCGGTCAAGGCAATGGCGATGGTCCACGCACACCGGGCGAGCAAGCCATGGAAGATTTGCAAGATACCCTGCGCGGACAGCAGGATCTGAGCGATGATGCGTTTCGTGATCTACAAGATCAATTCAACTCCGACGATCCTCAACAATCAGACCAGCCTGGCATGCCGGGCCAACAAGGACAACAACCCCAGGGCGGCACCGGAACCGATCAAGCCGGTGGCGATCAGCCCACAAACCAGGGCCAAGCGCAACCGGGCCAAGACACCCAACAACCAGGTACAGGCGAAGGTAATGATGGGGGCCTAAGCCTGGCTGAACGGCAAGAGGCCCTGCGCCGCCAACTGGAAGAACAGACCAGACGTTTGCCCGGCGCAGGCACAGACGCGGGGGATGAGGCCCTGCGCCGCCTGGACGAGGCGGGCAATGCCATGCGCGATGCGGAAACCGCACTGGAACGTGGCGATATTGCAGAGGCGCTTGAAAACCAATCCCAAGCACTGGAAGCCTTGCGCGAAGGTATGGTGGATCTTAATCGTGCGCTGGCACAAGACCGCGGCGAAGATACCGCAAACCAAGACAGGGCAGATAGTATTTTGTCCCCTGATCTTTTGGCACAAGATCCGCTTGGCCGTCAGGCAGGCAATTCCGGCACCTTTGGGTCAGACGCCGATATAGAGGCACGCGAACACGCATTTCGTAGATCGCAAGAATTGTTGAACGAACTGCGTCGCCGTGCCGCCGATCAAGATCGCCCACAAATCGAACGCGATTATTTGCGCCGCCTGTTAGACCGGTTTTAAGGTGTCTGCGGCTTAAAATATATTTAGGACAGCCCATCCCATATGATATGGCCAAATCACCCCATCGTACGGTTGGCCAAGGTTTGCGCCATATCGTCAATCCAAAAACGCGCTGTATCGACCGCATCCACGAAAGTGTTGATTATCGGTTGAGCATCTGGAACCAATGCAACAAATCTTTCTGGGTCAAAGTAAACCCAAACCCCACCCATCGCGACAATCAGGATAAGGAAAAATCCCACCTGCGCCCCACGGCGGTATCGTGCGGATTTATCCGGTGACCGTTTTGATGATGATGGCGGCGGCGTGGTGGTTTTTTTTCGATGTGTCACCACCCGTTTTATAGGGGGCGTGCTGGTTTGCGTGGGGGGATTACGCCGCGATTGGGTGTTGGATACTGCGCGTGTGCCATTCTGATTTGCCATTGGGCTTTGTGCAGCAGGTTGGGATGCGGCATCTGCGTTGGGTTTTTGCGGTGCAATCGCTGCATCAAATTGGCGCAAATTTGTTTCCCGCTTTGCTTCGGCCCGCAGAATTTGCAACACCGCCGGATCAATGGGCCGCCGCACAACTTGAGCGTTTGATTCTGTGTCTGATGGCACACCCGCCACCTCAGAGGAATTGGTATGTGGTGCTTCATCCAACTGTTGTGATGTGTCTAGAGTATCTTCGTTGGGTTGCTGGGGCGGTGGGTTTTCGTCCGTATCGTGGGGTTGGGACCCTATTTCAGGGTCTTGTGGTGTGGTGTCTGTGTCGGTGGGGTTTTGGGGCATAGCGGTGTCATCATCCACGTGTGATTTGGATTGATCCGTGGTTGTTTGCGCAAATGGGGATGTTACCACGGCCGATTTCACAACCGGCGACTGCACCTCAACCCCGTCTTTAGGCACAAACCAAACGTGCGCACAGTTGGAACACCGCACCCGCCGTCCCTCGGGCGGGATAACAGAGTCGTCCATATCGTATTCAGCACCGCAGCTGGGGCAGATCAAATGCATTGTTTTCCCACACTTTTGCCAATCGTGCATAGACCACGTTCATTTTCATGACGTTTCCTGTATCTTTTAACAATGCTGCATGGTCTTTCCAAGCGCCCGTGTAAGACCGATTGCAACCATCCACCATCCATTGTTACACGAAGATGCACTATCCCAAGAGGATGATCGTATGATCGACATGCAAGATGCCGCCTATGGTTATGGAACCACGCCTTTGTTGGCGGGCCTGAATTTGCACCTTGCGCCTGGATCGTTTCACTTTTTAACGGGGCCATCGGGGGCGGGTAAAACCACGCTGCTAAAATTATGTCATGTGGAACTGTTGCCCACGGCGGGCAGGATCACGATTTTTGGACAAGTCTCATCAACGTTGACCCGTGACCAAATCGCGCGCACGCGCCAAAGGATTGGTTTTGTGCATCAGGATTGTCAATTTCTTGATCATTTGCCGATGCGCGAAAACATTTTGTTGCCGCTTACAGTCACAGGGCGCGAAGACCCCGCGCAGGAAAAAAATTTGCATGAATTGTTTTCATGGGTCAATCTAACAGGCCATGCCTTGGCACGGCCACCCGAATTATCCGGCGGGGAACGGCAACGCGCGGCATTGGCGCGTGCGCTTATCACCGATCCTGATCTTATTTTGGCCGATGAACCCACGGGGAATATTGATTGGGATATGTCGCTTAGGTTATTGATGTTGTTGATTGAATTGAACAGGATGGGGAAAACGATCCTGATTGCAACCCATGATCTGGCATTGATCCGTGCGGCGAAAAAACATGTGTCCGCGCGGGTTTTGCGCATCGCGGGTCGAACGCTACATGCCGCAGGGGCAGAATTATGAATATTATAGGCGATATTCTGGCACTGCTGCGGGGGGATTTGCGTGCTGATCTGGCCGTGGTGCCACGCAGCGGGGCGGCAGCGTGGCTTACATTGGCCACGGCGGCGGCCATGGCGTTTTTGGCCGTTTTTTTTCTGGCCTTTGCCAATTCTGCAGGAAGGTTGGCCAACCATTGGTCCGAGGCATTGAGCCGCACATCAACCATCCGCCTTTCGGCACCGGTGGCGGAACGTCAGGCCCAAACTCAGGCTGTTTTAACGTTACTGGAACAAACGCCTGGGATTGCCAGCGCCCGGGCATTGACGGAGGCGGAACAAATCACATTGCTTGAACCATGGTTCGGCCCCGATTTCCCGGTGCAAGATTTACCAATCCCACGCTTGATTGAAATTGTCGAAACGGCGCGTGGATATGATGCCGTGGGATTGCGCCAACGTTTGGCGGCTGAAGCCCCCAGTGCGGTCTTGGACGATCACACACGATGGCGGCGCCCTTTGGTGCGGGCCGCACAGGGGTTGCGGGGGTTAGGTTGGGCATCGCTTTTGCTGATTACCGGGGCCATGGCGGCGGTGATTGCATTGGCGGCGCGCGCGGCGCTGACCTCAAACGAACAGGTGATTCGTGTTTTACGTTTGGTGGGCGCACAGGATCGATATATTGCGCTTGGGTTTATGCGACGTTTTACGGTGCGGGCGGCAATCGGGGCGGCAGGCGGCACAGTGTTGGGGGCTTTGGCCGTGGCATTTATCCCCGATCCCACAGGTATCGGAACGGGGCAATTTTTGACAACCATTGGGTTTGAAGGCCCAGGGTGGGCCAGTTTACTGTTTATTCCTGGTCTAACAGTGATCGTCGCATTTTGGGCAACGCGATCTATGGCGTTTCGGATGCTAGGTGCCTTACCATAATGCAACTTGCCCGTTCCGTTATTTTCCTGGCTCAGATGTATTTCATTATGGCGTTGATGGCCATTTTTTTCGTGCCATGGGCCATGGTTGATCGGCGTGGGGCATTTGCAGCGGTGCGCACATATACCCAATGGGTGCGTTGGACGGCCCATTGGATCGTAGGGTTGCAAAGCGAAATTCGCGGGCAAATTCCCACGGGCAATGTAATAATTGCCGCCAAACATCAAAGTTTTTTTGATGTCATCCTTATCACATCTGTGCTGTCACACCCCAGGTTCATTATGAAAAGCGAGTTAAGGTGGGTGCCTTTTGTGGGGTATTATGCCAAACGCATTGGATGCATTGCCATTGACCGTAACAAAGGGTTTGCATCTGTTAAACACATGCTTAAGGCATTGTCATACGACGATACCAAACAGACGCCAAACGATCAAAAAAGCATTGGCCAAGTTGTGATTTACCCCCAAGGCACACGTTTGGCCCCTGGTGTGATGAAATCCTATGGGGTTGGTGTTGCAGCGCTTTATGCGCAGATGAACCTGAATTGTGTGCCAACGGCCACGAACGTGGGCTATTTTTGGCCACGCAGGGGAATTTTGCGTAAACCTGGCCTGGCGGTGGTGGAATTTTTACCCGTGATCCCCAAGGGGTTGCCAAAAAAAGATTTCATGGCAACTGTTGAGGCACGGATCGAATGTGCCTCTGACGGATTGTTGCGGAAAACCTAAACATGATAGGGGCGGTTGCCCGCAATGTTCATCCTTAGCGTGACAAACGTTCGGTAAGGTTTGGGGTGGGCAATTCTTCACCGCTTAATAACCGCACCTCGTACACTGTGATGCCTTCAATCACACGCATGATGTAGTTGCGTGTCTCTGAAAATGGAACGGCTTCGATCCAATACACAATATCCTCGGCATTACGGGGGTGGCCAAGGCGTGCAATCCATTCATTGGCCCGCCCTGGCCCGGCATTGTATGCGGCGGCCACCAACACCAAATTTTCGTCGTATTGATCTAAGAGCGTGGTGATGTAATGGGACGCCAATCGCGCATTATAGGCAGGATCAATCAAAAGCTGTCTTTGATCGTAGGCAATGCCCAATGCCCCCGCCATGGCCCGGCCCGTGGCGGGCATCACCTGCATCAACCCCAAAGCGCCCGCCCCGCTTGTGACTACGGGGTCAAATTCAGATTCGCGGCGTGCAATCGACAGTGCAATCGCAGTGGGCGCGGAAAGGTTTTGATCGACCAAATCGGTAATGGGATAGTAGGCGCGCATAATTTCAAACCCGTTTTGGGCGGCACGTTTTGCGATAAGAACACTAAGATGCACGTCACCTATACCTAATGCAAAATCGCCAAGCCTGGCGGCATCCCGTTCGCTAAGGGTTTCGGTGAGATGGGTTAAAAATCGTTCGGCCAGGGTGCGTTGATCGGCGTCTAACAACAAAAGACCGGCATGAAACACTTCGGACCCTGTGAAGGATGCTTGCCGCCAATCCCCATCGTCATCCCCATTAATAAGGGCAGGATCGGTGGGTAAATTGCCCCGTTCGGCGGCCAGTTGCCCATAAAAGCTGGATTGATATGCCGCACCTTCGGCATATGCCTGGGCCGCGGCGGTGGCATTGCCTGCGGCTTCATGCGCGCGGCCAAGCCAATATCCTGCACGCCCTACCGAAATGGGGCTGGCCACCGCCGTGCGAAATCGTTCAAAATGGGTTATGGCGGTTTCAAAACGATCAAGCCGGAATGCGCAATACCCCAACAACCATTCCAGATCAGCAAAGGCAAGCCGGTTGTCCGTCTGGGTAATGTAGTGATTGGCGGCACGGTCATAGCATGTGTTAAAATCGCCCTCCCGCATTACATCACGGGCTAAATCGGCGCGCCGTGTGGCCCACGCCGCAGGGCGGCCCAAGGCCTGTGCCGATGCCGAACGTTCTACCAACAAATCGCCTGCACTGTCCCATACCCCTGATCCAATGCGCCACAAATATCGCTCGAACGCTAATCCGGGGTCATCGCGCAATGTTTCGGGCACGGCGGCCACCGCCGAATCCACCCCTTGGCGGCGCGCACGCAATGCAATGCGCGCCTGTGCCAACGCACGCCATTCTTCCGATACCAATGGAAACATGGCACGGGCGCTGTCTGTGGCGCCTTCCCACAACAAATGGTCTAACCGATCCACATGATGTGTGCCACGATCCAGCACATCGCCGTAGGCGCCGCGTAACGCGGTGGTCTCTTGCTCCGATAGGGTCATGGTGGTCCATCCCCGTATCACCTCAGCCTCGGCGGCGGCACGATTGCCCGATGCCTCTAACGCGCGGGCCAATGCCAGCACGCCGGCACCCGTGCGCGGGGCCTGTGGCGCGAAATACGCGATAACGCGCCCAGGGTCGGTGCCGCCTTGGATTACCGTTTCGCCACGCGCGCGCAAAAGCGGTAGCCCTGGCCAATCGGCATTGCGCGACAAAAAGTCTTCGTATTCGGCGAACTCCCCCCGACTTTCGCGCAGCAAGCGCCAAATAATAATGTCGCGCGCGATAGGGTCTTCGATGGATTGCATCACGCGGTCAACAACATCCATGTTGCCGGTATCCAGCGCGCTGAACGCTTGACCTAAACGTTCTGCCGTGGCCCCTGGCCCTGTTTGGGTTTGGGCAATGACCCATATCGGCGTTAGGGGGGCCAGAGTGCCTAGGAGAGCGAAAAAGATGTAGGTTAGGGTGCGCATGGGATTGCTGAGTTTTTCGGTGGGTGAATCATAAACGCTCTACCACATCGTGCAACACATGAACTTGGCATTCTTTTACCTTGCGCATAAGGTGTTGCATATGCCTTTTCGCAATTTTGTGTTGGTATTACGGCACACCAACCTGCGACAGGCTGCTTTGAAAGGAGGCGCCGATGTTTCAAGGTTCTATGCCCGCCCTCGTGACGCCGTTCCGGAATGGTGCGGTGGATTTTGATGCGCTTAAATTTCTGGTCGATTGGCACATTGCGGAAGGCAGCCATGCGTTGGTGCCTGTTGGCACCTCTGGCGAAAGCCCCACGTTAAGCCACGATGAACACGAACATGTCATTGCCACAGTGGTTGACGCCGCAGCCGGGCGTGTGCCCGTGATCGCAGGTGCAGGATCAAACAACACGGCCGAGGCCATACGATTCGTGCACCATGCGAAAGAGGTTGGCGCCGCCGCTGCGTTGGTTGTCACACCTTATTACAATAAACCGACTCAACGCGGATTGATCGCGCATTATGAAGCGTTGAATGCCATCGGCCTGCCGATCATCATCTATAACATCCCGCCGCGATCGGTCATCGACATGATGCCCGAAACAATGGCAGCATTGGCACAGTTGCCCCATATCATCGGGGTAAAAGATGCCACCGCCGATCTGGCGCGTGTGCCACGGCAACGCATCCTTTGCGGCCCCGATTTTTTGCAACTGTCCGGCGAAGATCCAACGGCGCTTGGCTTTAACGCCCAAGGCGGGCGTGGTTGCATCAGCGTTACGGCCAATGTGGCCCCAAAACTGTGCGCACAGATGCAAGAGGCCACCCTAGCCGGGGATTATGAACGGGCGCTGATGTATCAGGACCGATTGATGCCGTTACACGACGCAATTTTTGTGGAACCGGGGCTGTGTGGTGCAAAATACGGCTTATCGGTTTTGGGTCATTGTTCCGATGAGGTGCGGTTGCCGTTGACCCAGGTGTCGGATGACACGAAAATTAAAATTCGGGCGGCGATGTGCCATGCGGGTTTGATAGAATGATCGTGCAACCGGTTATAAACCCTGGGATTTTATGGATCCTACAGGCCCTAAAAGCAAAACGTAACGCGTGATGGGCTTTGTAAATTTGTAGGGCTTTGTGGCGTTTGTATTGCAGGCAATGCCGTGTCGCCAAAATGTGATTTTCCTTTCGTCGTGGCCCTTCCTAGCTTTGCCCTTATGACTAAACCCCACTCGATTGCGCGGTATATCGCCACCGTCTTTATGCTCTGCCTTAGCGCGGCGTATCCTCCAATTCCCGCGCAAGCGCAGGGCATCGGTCAATCCATGGATGACGTGGTGCAGGTGTCGATTTTGGAAGGGTGGCGCGTGTCTGAAATACAACACATGGCGGCCATTCAAATTGATCTTGCGCCTGGTTGGAAAACCTATTGGCGCGCCCCAGGCGAAGGCGGGGTGCCAACACGCCTGCGCCTTACCCATGCCCAGGAGATTGCCGAAGTGCGGATTCATTGGCCCACCCCAGAGGTGTTCTTAACCAACGGTATACAAACCATAGGATACCAAGACCAAGTGGTGTTGCCCCTTGAATTTACGTTGGCCACCCCAGGCGCGATTGATGTTGCCGGTAGGCTGGATCTAGGGGTATGTTTTGACGTGTGTATGCCAATCACAGTGTCTATTTCCGCGACGTTGTCTGAATCGGGCACGCGGGTTGCGGCCATTCAGACCGCCTTGATGGATACTCCGATCAGGGGGGCCGAGGTCGGCGCACGCCCCCCGCAGTGTGGGGTTGAACCCATTTCCGATGGAATGCGCGCGCACGTTACAGTTGAAATTCCCCCCCTAGGCCAAAATGAAATCATGGTCGTTGAACATAGGGATGCCGCAATTTGGGTTTCCGATTCTGTTTCATGGCGCCAGGGGAACGTATTGAATGCCACAGTTGACATTGTGCCCCCTGATGCAGGGCCATTCGCGCTGGATCGTTCGGCCCTTCGATTGACCATCATTGGCGGACAAAGGGCGGTGGAACTGGCCCCATGCACGGGTTAGGTTTCTTTGCAAAAGATAAGGTATTTATATTGACTTTGGCTTGCTGAATAGGCAGCATTTTTTTGTTATCGGCAAGGAATTTAGACATGGTGATCACGATCAACACCCAAATGTGGGACGCGATGCGTGCGGTGGCAAAAGGGGAAGGCGATGCTGAATTGGCGGCGTTCTTTCGCGCACACAATACGGCTGAGGTCGCCCATTATTCCGATGCTGGCCTGGTGATGGCAATAAAAGATGCGCGTGTGATGGCACAGGATCTTGGGATTACTGGCCTACATTTACGCGTGCGTTTCATCATGCTGGGTGTGATTCGCCTGCCGCGCTTTTGGGAACGCGACGCGTTGGGGCGCATGTTGACCCTGCCCACCGGAACGCCGAATACGCGCTTTGAAGATGTGTGTATGGCGATTAAACGCGCCGCCGAACGGGCGGATGGCCCGAACGCGGCGTGGTGGGTGTGACGCATGGTTCGGGGGGTGCGTCCACCCACAGGGGGGCGAACCCGCCGCCAAGATCAACTGGAAAGAATTGCCGATGTTCTTGACGCGATCGGCGATGCGTTAGGAACCCGTCGCGGAAATGGGGAAGGCCCGCCGCAATTTGACCCCGCCCAAGATGCACGGACCGAGGCGGAATTAGCGCCCAACCTAACCGATGATCCCCATTGCGCCACCTGTCCCCGCTGTGTGGCGCGGGATCGGGGCGAATCGGACATTGTGTTTTATGCGTTGAACGGTGCGGTCGTCGACCCCGCGGCGCAACAGGGGTATGCGTATCAACATTTTGTGTGCCCGTGGCATATGTATGTGCCAAACGACCCCACAAGCGCGCAATTTATCGAAGATTGGGTGTTTGATGGCGTGCGATTCCATGGGTTGGATCGGAACGATTGCCACCTGTATGAAACTGTCTACGGGTATGATGCGTTTTTGGCGCGCGACGAACTGGGCCGCACGGCCCCGCTGCGCGGGTGGATGAATGATGTGTTTGCCCGATTGGTCGCGCACGCAAGACGACAACACGCGGTGGTGGCGCCGCATTGGCCCGATCTGCGGCTGACTTGGGTGTTCAGCGACCCTACAGTCATGCTGTATATGTATCGCTTTTTTGCTGCTGAACGTTTGATCCCCGTGATTGAGTTAGACGTGCGCCCCTTTGTAACGGGAGGTTATGGTGATACCGATTGATTTACAATTAAACATAGATTTGCCGCCGCTGACGCAGGATTTTGACACCGGCGTGGCAGAGTTTATTGATTTTCTAACCCGTCTGCGGCGTCTGCCCGGGTTCGATGTCGATTGGTGGGCGCCACAAGGACCTAACGATACCAGGCGCAGCATCTGGACCCACCCGAACGATTATATTGAAAGGTTCAGGACAACCAACGCAGAATATGACTCAAGACCCCCCAACGCGATATACGATACATTTGACATCTGGGCCCACGAAAACAATGACCGGTTGTATCAGTTTAAATACACGTGGAACAATAATTGGGATCGTCTTTTGGGTGAAATGCGCCTTTCGCACCCCGTTTACGGCACCGACCCGCAACTTTACCTGAACTTGATCGAGGCCGCGGTGGCCTGGAAACGCCCACAGCATTTGGAATTCGGGCCACGGGTTTACCGCCGCGATCATCATCCGCTCAGCATCTCGCGCGTTGGTATCGGATGGATCGGGTGGGTGCCCTATGCCCTGACCCCCGCCGATGTGCCCGAGGCCGAGGTTGTGCGCCCGCTGCATGACGGCACGCTTATCATGACCCAATCCACATTTTGGCAACCCTATCCAACACACCCCAACTATTCCCGCGCCGCCATTGACCGCGCGCAAGAGGTTGAACTGCGTCTCAACCTTCTTGGGGTGTTACCCACCGGCGATGTCCTAAGGCGCGGCGATTGGGGGCAATAGGCGCACAGCGGATTTGGGTTTGTTCAGGCACGGGGGTGGTGATGCACAACCCGTTGGCGGGCTGCTGCGATCGCCAGGGCCAGGGCGGATACGATCAAAGCACCGGTTAGAAAAACCGCAAACGCCGCCCATAGTGATGGGCCAAGCCCGGCTAAGGGTCCCGCCATGGCGCCGGTCAAAATGCGGGCGCCCAAGCTGACCGCGAACACCGCCGTCAATGCTAGGGCTAAGGCGGCGATAGAGGCCGTCAATACAGGGTGTTTTGATCGGCCCCCCACCGCACGGCGCAACGCAGCGATATGGCACCCCACATCATGTTGCACGGCAAACACCGCCGGCACGATCATCAAAACAATGACCATGCCAAAACCCAACCCATACACCAATGTAATAACTGTGGGTTTTAGAAATTGCGCCTGCCGCGATGTTTCAAATAACAAAGGGGCCAACCCCAATACCGTTGTCAATGTTGTGAGCAATACCGGACGCAATCGGTCGATGGTGCCGTCAATGATGGCGGGGATCAAACCGCGATTTTTGGCGTGTTCATCGATGGCCGTCACCAAAACGATGGAATCGTTGATGATGATGCCCGTCATGCCGATCAACCCCACCACTGTGAACATGCTAAGCGGCACGCCCCATTGCAAATGGCCATAAATCGTGCCGATCAGGCCAAATGGAATAACGATCAATACGACGATGGGTCGTGTCCAACTGGCAAAAATCCATGCCAACACCAGATAAATCCCGATCAGGCACAGCACAAACCCCGTTGCTGCGTCATCTAAGAATTGCCTTTCTTGTTCGGCTAATCCCGACAAACGGGTGGACACGCCAAAATCGGCCTCGATCCGGGGCAGGATGACATCGCGCAATTCGGCCATCACGGCCTCGGCCTGTCTTGGGTCATCCTCAGACACGTCGCCGGTGACAGAAATCAGGCGAATACCGTTTTCACGGTCAATGGTGGAAAATCCCTGTTGGGTGGTCACAGTCACAATATCGGATAAGGGCACATATTGGCCATCGGTGGCGCGCAACAGCGTTCGGTCTAAAAAATCGGCGGTGCGTTCGGAATTGGGCAATTCAACGCGAATTGCGGCTGTGCGCGGCCCGTCGGGGTATGTTGCGGCCTCGATCCCCGATAAACGATGCCGCAGAACACGGCTTAATGTGCCGGGGTCAAACCCCAATGATTCCCCCCGTGGCGTTAACGCAAGGCTCAATTCTTCGCGATCATAGGCCATGCTGTCTTCTAACGCGGAAACCTCTGGAAAAATGGCCAGGGCGGTTTGCGTGGCTTCGGCGGCGATTTTCAAGGTTTGGGTATCGGCCCCGAAAATTTGCACATCAATCGCATTTCCCCCGGGGCCACCGCGCCATCCGCGAAAACTTACAGTGTCTGCCATTGGTAAATGGCGCACTTCGTCTTGCAAATCTGCGACAAAAGCAAAGGATGAATAAGACCGCAGATCCGCATCGATCAATTCGATTGAAATACCCCCCAAAAGATCGGGGTCTTTATTGGCCGCCGCGGCCAGCCCGCCGCCTGCATTGCCGCCGATTTGGGCCAAAACATAGGCCAATGGATTGAGGCCATGTTCGGCCTCATAACGGGCTGCGACGGTTTCGGTGGCGCGCTGCATTTCGCGCATCATGGTCAGGCTGTCGTTGCGGTTTGCCCCATCGCGCATGGCAAAGTTGCCTGTGATACTGCCTTGTTCAGGGGCGTTGAAAAACCGCCAAATCACATCCCCACGGATAAAATGGTTCGCCTGGACAGCCAAAAGCAGGATTGCCGCCGCCAAAACAGGATACCGCGCCCGTAACACAAACCGCATAAAGGGGTGGAACACGCGTGCCTTAAACCAATCAAACCCCCGATTTACCAAACGCGAAGGCATGTCATACCAATGCACCTTTGCCGAATGGGTCAACGCATGGGCCATATGATGGGGTAAAATCAAAAAACATTCCACCAAACTGGCCAACAAAACAACAATGACCGTGAACGGAATATCCGCGATCAAATCACCGAACCGCCCGCTAATTGCGGTAAGGGCTGTAAAGGCCAGTACCGTGGTAATCGTTGCCGAAAACACTGGCGCGGCCATACGCGCGGCGGCGGTTTCCGCCGCAACAACGGGATGTTCGCCTAATGTGCGGGCGCGATAATCGGCATGTTCCCCCACAACAATGGCATCATCCACCACGATGCCCAATGTGATAATCAACGCGAACAACGAAATCATATTGATCGTTAATCCGGCCAACCACATCAACGCGATGGCCGCCAACAAGGCCACCGGAATTCCCGCGGCCACCCAAAATGCGGTGCGCACGTTCAAAAATAAAAACAACAACCCAAGAACCAGAACCAATCCTACAACCGCGTTATCCAATAAAATATCAAGTCTGGCCGAAATCGCCTCGGCCCGTGTGCGGATCAGGTCAATTGATGTGCCTTGGGGGAGTGTCGCCTCCATTCGCGTGGCAACATCTTCGACTAGGCGTTGAATGGCGATGGCGTCACCGTCCTCTGACCGGTCAATGCGGATTGAAATGGCGGGGTTGTCCCCCACAAAATACGCGCGTTCCCGATCAATGCCCCCCATGGTCACTGTCGCCACATCCCCCACAGTCAGGGCCGATCCATCGGCGTTGATCCACAACGTTAGGTTGGTAATTGCCGCAACACTGCGATCACCGGTGCCGGTGCGCACGCGCGCACCGGCGGCATTCACATCGCCGGCAGGGGCGGTGGCGACGGTATCGGCCACCGCCTGGGCTATCGCGGCCATAGATATATCGTGCCGTAACAAAGCGATTGATGGAACTTCGATCATGATCTCAGGGGCCGCCACCCCCCGAATTGTTGTGCGCGTTACGCCCGCGTCAAATAACCGCCCAACAAATTCATCGGCAAAACGGCCCAGTTGTTGGGGCGCAACGGGGCCAGCGATCACAACATCCGTCACCCGATCCCACCATGCACCACGCCGCACTTGCGGGTCTTCGGCGTCTTCGGGCAAATCAGTGATGCTGTCCAGGGCCACGCGCACCTCTTCGGCGGCGCGGGCCATATCCCAACCGGGATCGAATTCCAATGTGATTGCGGCGCGGCCTTCGCGGCTGGTGGCGGTTGATCCGGACACACCAGGCACGGCCAATAGGGTGGGTTCCATCATAGCGACAATCGCGTTGTCTACATCGGCGGCCCCCGCCCCGGTCCACACCACGGTGATGTTAATGTTGTCTGACACAACGTCTGGGAAAAACTGTGCCCGCATATTGGGCAATGCGGCCATACCCCCCACCAATAACAAGACCAACAATAGGTTTGCCGCGGTGCGGTGGCGCGTGAAATACGATAAAATACCCTTAGCTTTCGGGGAAAGGGGGCGCATTGTGTTAGCTTCCCATTCGGCGTTCCAATCGAGCAACAACGCCGACCGGCACAACGTCTGCGCTTAATTGATCAATCAGACGGCGCTTTATGTCTGTGGGGATGGTGCCGTTTGCCTCGACAAACGCGATCAAACGCGCACGTCGTTGTGGGTCGAGTGTGATTGTCTGTGCATCGGTGTCAGATGGCGGCGGGGTTCCAGCATCCACAGGCCGCATGGGGGTGATCCGAATGCCCGCACCCAAAACCGGTGCACGGGTCAAAACCACCTCACGCCCGTTTAGATGCTCTGCACCCCCGATCAAAACATTATCCCCCTGGCGCCGCAACAAAGACACGGTCGCTGATTCCAATCGATCATCCTGCCCCACCAGCAGGATCGTTCCATCTGCGCCATAGGCAGCGGCGGGCAAACGCGCAGCAAATGGTAGGGATGGTTCCATCACCTCGACACGCACAAAATCGCCTGTGCGTAGGCCGCTTGGATCATTGATGTGCGCAAATAACAGACGGCCCGTTTGCCCCTCTGCCACGGCGCCGGCCTCACGCATGAGAACGCCCTCGGCCATGATGGTGGCGCCGGGATCAACAAGACCTTCAAGAATTATGTGCGCTCGCAACCGTGGTAAATTGCCGTCTGCATCCAACAGCCGCGTATATTGTGCGGTGGAAACACGGAACGCGACCTCTAACACAGTGGGATCAATTAACGTTGCAAGACGCTCATTGCGCGTCACAAGGCGGCCTTGGGTGACATTCACATCTGTTAAAACCCCGGAAAATGGCGCGTGCGATTGCGTTTGGGCAAGTTGGCGTTCGGCATCGGCCAAGGCAATGCGCCGCCGGTCCAGCGCCGTTTCCGCCAGGGTTAGGCGTGCCTCGGCTTGCGCCAGAGCTTGGTGCCGCGCCACCACGGCCTGTTCTGCGGCAGCAGCGGCAAGTTCGGCCGTTTCAACTGCCAGGGCGCTGCCAACCCCACGATCGAACAGATCGCGTTGCCGAGCCAAGGCACGGGCGCGTAAATCGGCCTGTAAGCGGGCGGCTGCGACATCCTCGATTACCAAATCTACCGCGCGGGCGGCTTCGGCGCGTTCATTTTCGGCGTCGCGCAAGTTGGCGTTGGCGGTATCGCGCGCCGATTGCGTTTGGGCCGGGTCAATGCGAAATAACAGTTGGCCCGTTTCGACAATACCCCCGTCCTCGAACCCTGGGGCCAGCGCGATAATCGTGCCTTCCTGCTGCGCGCGCAATTCTAATGTGTGCCGCGCGCGCACATCACCAAATGCTGCTAAAACCGGGGTTTGCGGACCAAAGGTTAGGGGCGCAACCTCCACCGAAAACACACGTTCACGCGCAGAGGCGGCAGGGGCATCTTGTTCCCGCCGCGTTTGCAGTGCATCAAAGACCACAGCCCAGGCCACAATCAAAATGCCAAGTGTTATGCCCGTCAAAAAAAGGCCTGTCACAGCGCGGCTGAAAAAGCGCATTGATGTCTCTTATCCTGTTACATTACCTTAGGTTCAAGTTAGGGCAAAACCATACAGAATTCCAGCGGATGCGCAGATCGCGCCTTTGTCATCGCAAAATGTGTCTTCCACACAGAATAAGATGCCGGAAAAATTACGATGCAATCCCCAAACATCGGTTTGCCCTTGCGACCTTCTGCGCACATCTCTAAAATGGATATGTCTATAAGGGGCCTTAGCTCAGTTGGGAGAGCGCTTGCATGGCATGCAAGAGGTCAGGGGTTCGACTCCCCTAGGCTCCACCAACTCTCCGAATTCTTATTGATTTAATTGATCTTCTTCGGGAAATTTCCGCACCTAGAACGGGGTGCGGGGTTCTTTGTGGCTATTTATTCCTTTTCGTAGCCAATTTCTGGGCTGCATTCACCCATCCATTTTCAACGCATTGATAAACGCGGCTTGGGGGATTTCTACCTTACCGAATTGGCGCATTTTTTTCTTACCGGCCTTTTGTTTTTCCAACAGTTTTCGTTTGCGCGTTGCATCGCCGCCGTAACACTTGGCCGTTACATCTTTGCGCAGGGCGGCAAGCGTTTCACGGGCGATGACACGGCCACCGATGACCGCCTGGATGGGAATTTTGAACATATGGCGAGGGATCAGATCTTTTAGTTTTTCGCACATCGCCCTGCCCCGTGCCTCGGCCCTATCACGATGAACCATGGTTGAGAGGGCATCAACGGGTTCATCGTTGACCAAAATCTGCATCTTGACCAACGTATCGGTGCGATAACCCGTCATCTGATAATCAAAACTCGCATAACCTTTTGTAACTGATTTCAACCGATCGTAAAAATCGAACACCACCTCATTCAACGGTAAGTCATAGACCACCATCGCGCGGCTGCCGGCATAGGTCAGGTCAAGCTGCACACCCCGCCGATCTTGGCACAGTTTTAACACATCGCCCAAATAATTGTCGGGTACCAAAATGGTGGCTTTGATACGAGGTTCTTCGATATGGTCGATCTGCGCGGGGTCGGGCATATCGGCGGGGTTGTGCAACTCAATCATCGCCCCATCACGCATATGAATGTGATAGATCACCGAGGGCGCGGTGGTGATTAGGTCAATGTCATATTCACGTTCCAATCGGTCGCGAATGACTTCAAGATGCAACAGCCCTAAAAACCCGCAGCGAAATCCAAACCCCAGGGCGGCGCTGGTTTCCATCTCGAAACTAAAACTGGCATCGTTCAGCGCCAATTTTTCGATGGCGTCGCGCAAATCCTCAAACTTGGCGGTATCAACGGGGAACAGGCCGCAAAACACCACGGGTTGCGCCGGTTTGAACCCGGGCAAAGGATCAACCGCGCCCTTTTTTTCATGGGTGATCGTATCACCCACCCGCGTATCGCGCACCTGTTTGATTGAGGCCGTCAAAAACCCAATCTCGCCCGGGCCTAGTTCGGCAATATCTTGCATCTTTGGGCGAAACACGCCCAAACGGTCCACAGGATAGACGCCGCCAGTGCCGATCATGCGAATGCGGTCGCCCTTGCGGATGACGCCATCAATCACACGGATCAAGACAACAACCCCAAGGTAGGGGTCATAATAACTGTCAACCAACATCGCCTTTAGCGGCGCATCACGGATGCCCCCAGGCGGTGGAAGGCGACGCACAATCGCCTCTAACACATCGGGAATGCCTAGACCGGTTTTGGCAGAGATTTCGACGGCATCGTCAGCCTCGATCCCGATGACATCTTCGATTTGTTCGCGCACGCGGGCGGGTTCGGCGGCGGGCAGGTCAATCTTATTGAGCACCGGCACAATTTCGTGCCCTGCATCAATGGCTTGATACACATTGGCCAGGGTTTGCGCCTCGACCCCCTGACTGGCGTCAACGACCAAAAGCGATCCTTCGACCGCCTGCATTGACCGTGAAACCTCATACGCGAAATCCACATGGCCTGGTGTGTCGATCAGATTAAGCACATAGGTTTGACCATCCTGCGCAGGGTATTCGATGCGCACGGTGTTGGCCTTGATGGTGATGCCACGTTCGCGTTCGATATCCATCGAATCAAGTAGTTGTTCCTGCATATCGCGCGCGGCCACGGTGCCCGTCATCTGGATCAACCGATCGGCCAAGGTAGATTTACCATGGTCAATATGGGCCACGATGGAAAAGTTGCGAATACAAGACAGATGGGTCATGGGGGCCTTTGGATCAAATAGGTAAAAATCGGTGTAGCTCAGGGCGCACGATGAGGGAAGAGGCTGTCTCAACGTAGGAGAGGCTTGAAAAGTGTGCATGTGGCACGATAAGTTTATCACGAGTTATGAACGTTTATGAATAACCTGCAATGCTGTCTACAAACCTACCAGATTTTATCTTGCAGCATTATGAATGCTATGAATGGAAACATGCCAGCGCGATTTTAACACAAGACTTTCCAAATGAATGGGATGATATAGTTGCAGTGTTAAAAGCATTTAGGTTAAAAAAATCATGGATCATAACAGGCGGTGGCCGAAAATCCAAGGTATCAAGTTTTATCGATGATTTTCTTTACAAACATGACTGGTATGAAAAGAAGTTTGAAACAGGCGTGGTATTGGACGGTCAGAAAATAGATTCTCCAACACATCAAATTGACTGTTTCAGAAATGGTATTGCGCTTGAAATTGAATGGAATAATAAAGATCCATTCTTTGATCGCGATTTGAATAATTTTAGATTATTGTTTGATCTACGCGCTGTAAGTGTTGGTGTCATAATTACACGTTCAGACGAACTTCAAGATATATTTAATAATATAGGTCGCGGGTCATCTTATGGGCAATCCACAACGCACATGTCAAAACTGCTTCCAAAAATAGAAGGCGGTGGTGCTGCAGGTTGTCCACTTTTAGTATTTGGCATAACAAAAAAACTGTATGTGGAGGATATATAATGAAAAATATTTCTGATTCTTTAATACATGACCTGAACAACCAAAAATTCCAAACAATTCTTGCTGATCCACCATGGCAGTTTCAAAATAGGACTGGTAAAATAGCCCCGGAACATAAACGGCTTTCACGATATCCAACAATGACACTAGATCAAATTTGCGATATGCCGGTTGAAGCAATCGCAGGCGATCCTGCACATTTATATTTATGGGTTCCAAATGCTTTGCTTCCCGAAGGATTAAAGGTTATGGAACATTGGGGTTTCAAATACAAAAGCAATATAATTTGGTATAAAGTGCGTAAAGATGGCGGTCCAGATCGGCGCGGCGTTGGATTTTATTTTCGGAATGTTACCGAAATGCTTTTGTTTGGCGTAAGGGGTAAGAATGCGCGAACTTTAACAGCAGGGCGATCACAGGAAAACATTATTTCTACACGAAAACGCGAACATAGCCGAAAACCGGATGAACAATACGATTTGATTGAACGCTGTAGTTTTGGGAACCGCCTTGAACTTTTTGCGCGCGGGCCAAGAAAGGGTTGGACAGTTTGGGGAAACCAGGCTGATGATTATATCCCAGACTGGGCAACATATGCCAATCACTCACAATCAAATGTGGTTCCATTGATTAGTAAAAAGAGATAGCTTTTACAAGCTACACAAAAACCACGTTCAGGAGTAGGCATGAAATCAATACTTGCGGGGTGCGTGATCTTTGGGGCGGCCATGGTATCATCACCATCACACGCGCAAAGCGTTGCCGAAACCAACTATGTTATGGCGTTAATGGAATCGATGAACGCATTATCCGTGCGATTTGATCGTGAGGTCTGCGGATATATCTTGCGCGCCCCCGACGGCACCTATTCGTCAACCAAGGTATCGTGGGGCGGCAATGCGTCGTGCGCTTCGCTCCCCTTAGAGGCCGGGATGAATGCGGTATCGTCGTGGCACACCCATGCGGCCTGGGCCCGCGGATATGATGGAGAGGTTCCCTCAATCCAGGATGTGCAGGGCGACATGTCCCAAGGCACGAACGGATGGGTGGGAACGCCCGGCGGGCGGCTTTGGTTTGTGGATGGTACAACGGGAACAATGCGACAGGTGTGTGGCCGCGATTGTTTGCCAGTCGATCCAAACTTTTATCCAGAAGAATACGGCCCCGTGGCGCGGCGTTACACGCTTGACGAACTTTATGGCCGTTTCCACCGGCCAAGGTAGCAGGGCACAGGCCCCTGCCCTGCCCGCTTACAAACAAATGGATGATCCTACCGCCGATGATGAAACATCTGTAACAGTCTTGTTTCGCGCTGAAACGGTTCTGCGGTGGGGGTATCTTGCGATGTTTGCGCCATAACGCGCAAGGCCAACCATGCCGAAAACAGGCCAAAGACTAATCCACCTACGGTTTGTCCGATCAATACACCTGCGGCCTGAAACATATTGGCAAAAATCAAAACAGGTAAAATAGTGCCAATCGTATGTCGACCCCAGTTGACAACGGTTGAATAAAACGGATGGCCGAGGTTGTTAAAGGTGGCGTTGGATACAAAAATCATCCCGTTAAAGAAAAACCCCAACGCAAGCGGGCCCCAAAACAAAAATATCAAA